>JAZDLZ010000156.1:0-2542 GCA_043801535.1 Pseudomonadota bacterium | reverse complement strand
CTACCGTGCCACCGCCGTTCCTCAACTTTGGTACTTCGACTACCTCCCCCCCGAGCCCGCTGGCTTCACCGGCAAAGAAGCCGACGAAGAAGTCGGCCTCGTCTACTTCGGCGAGCGCTACCTCATCCCCCGCATCGCCAGGTGGGCCAGCCCCGATCCCCTCGCCATCCATGCCCTCGGCGGCGGCGAGGCAATGAACTCCTACCAATACGTCTCGGGGAACTTGCTGCAGGCCAGGGATCCGTTGGGGTTGGTGGAAACCTCCGAACTTAAAGCGAAGGCAATACCGGTCAACAATCTGCCTCCCGGTGCAGAGAAAGATGACCTCTGGGGATGGGGCAATAGTAACAGTGCGGAATTCTACAAGATTGGCGTGGAGAACGATGCATTCCGCAACGACGTATCAGGTTCGATATTTCGCCACGAGCCATCATCATCCGTCAGTTTCGAGGAAGCAAGGAGCGCACTGAATCAGGTGCGTGTCTTGGCCGAGCGAGAACCCCAGACTTGGGTCCATCGTGCCGCGAATTCCATTGGAACGCTCGATGGCAAAATCAGCAAGCCGATTGGCATAGGCTCGCCAGATGGAATCGTCGGTGGAAAATGCGAACAGAACTGCGACAAGCCGAGTGAGCTAGCAAAGACCGCTATGGCTGCTGAGGGCTTGTCAAGCCTCGCAAGCAAACTGGGGGCAATCTGGAGTGCCGTCAAGCTGGGTGTCTCGATTGGGTTGATGGCGATAGTCTCCGCGGGCGGAAAAAGAACCGCAACGGGAGTAGTTAAGCCGTCGGTAGCCAATGCCAAGCTCGGGAATTTGGTTGATGATCTCTACAAGGGAGCCAGAACACAGAATCCGATCGGTACCGGCAGCACAGCCGACGCAATTCGCCACGAGATGGCAACGGGGCAAGCCGTTGGCGGAAAGTTCCACACGCAGAAGGGGCAGGAGTACGCACGAGCACTTGAGAAGTGGTTGAAGAAGAATCAAGGGACGTCGTCAGCCGAGGATCGCACTGCAGCCCAGTCGATTCTCGAAGACCTTCGCAACGCTCTGAGTGGCAAATGAACCGGCTAGATTTCGACCACTTTCCAGAGGAGTTGCGTGCTCGCGTGCCCGGATTCGCCCAAGTGTATGAGGAGCATATTCGCGACTATGACGAAGTATTGCCACATGTTCTGCTCGGAGAACTGGTGCGGTTCCTTGCGGACGAGATACGCAGTCATGGGCAGCAAAGCACTGCTCTCTGCGAAGCGATGGAACTTCTTGAGCGGGGCATGGGAAGCCTAGATTCCAGGCTTCAAGAACTAATAGCGGTTTCCTTTCTGGAGAACCTGGAGCCTCAAGATGAGGCTTTCGCCACGATCAGTAGCATGTTCGGTCCCCGTCTTCGAGAGCAGTACCAGCGATTCCAGAACGGATGACTTCGGCGCCGGCCGTATTGGGATCCCGCCACCAGGACGCGTCGCGAGCCTGGTGTGGGACTACGACTGGCTCGGCAACATGACCGTGTACTTGCAGCAAGGATGCGTAGACCCATGGTTCGCCTCTGATTTCTCGGTGCTCCAACGGGCCGCTTCCCGTTGCCTGCGGCATGCCGGCCGATGGTCGAGAGCAAGTCACGCGCAGTCTCTAGGGCGCCGTGCGATGAGCGCCAGCCGGAGCAGCGCAGCAGAGCTCCCGGCGGAGGAGTGCTGCTTGGGGTACAGGCAGGATGAGAAGAAGCAAACAGGCACGAAGCACACGTCCCAGTGCGAGAGGAGGACTTTCAGACGGGCGGAGACCACCGGCGCGTGCAAGAGCAGCTTCGCATCAATAGTCAGCGCCGACGGCTGGGTCGCCGGCCGCGTGCTCCTGCGGCGCCGACCAGTGCTTCTCCGAACGCACGCGTTCTGCGAAGAAGTCGACCGGTCCCGCAGTGAGCTCGTGGCAAACCGCGTGGATGACGACAGTGCCGCCAGTTTCTCGTCGAGCTACAGGACGTTGAGCCAGGGATGCGGTCACCTGGACTGAGGCTTGAGCTGATTTGACGCTGAGTAGTCTGGCTTGTTCTTGTGTACGCGCGCGTTCTGGGAGTGCATCCGAGGCGAGCCGTTGCGTTCGTTGGTATTCTGGTGAGCGACTGGCTTCTCCCTGCCTTGGAGTCGGCTTTCCGACGAGCGGAGGCTGGGCAGCCATCTCATCCTGTGCCAAATCGGATCGACGGATTCCTTCAATGATTCCAAGAACATCCTGGCCGTCGCGAATCGCCGGGCAGGGGGCAGGAATGACACGGCCCCAGGGTTAACTTGCCGTCCGCTGCGGCAATTTCGCCAAGCCGCGCGTCGCCATGGACGGCTCTGTTGGCTGGATCTTTGCCAATCCACGATCGCGCGTCGTTGAGGCTCACGCGGAACACAACTCGGCCCGCCATCCGCCTGGCGCTGCCACCGTGCGTCGATGAGCAAGAGAGACTTACGCCGCCTGGCGATAGTAGTACCGCAGAATGCCGCCGAGCCGTTCCCTGCACTCGACCGGAGCATTGGTGTTGGCAGGCTGCTGGAG
>JAZDLZ010000135.1:0-3337 GCA_043801535.1 Pseudomonadota bacterium | reverse complement strand
CGATGGCCGTCGCTGTGCCTGCGTTGGCCCATGGCGCATTCCTCCTGCCACATGAACGTCCCGGCGACGAACGTAGGTGGCCGCACAATCATGGACGATCACACCCGTGCGCACTGCTGGCATTGATCCCGAAATGCCAGTTGCGGTACAACGCCCTACATGTTACCGATTGGGCGAGTGTTGTTGGTTCTACCGGCGTTCCTGGTATTGACTGGATGCTCTTCCATGTTTCGGTCATTGACTCCACGATGGACTCCACTTGAGTCTTCCAGCCGCACCTATCTCAGTGTCGAGATGTCCCGTGCTTGCCTACACGGCAGCGTCGAGGAGGTGGCCAGGACGATCATCGACTTGTTCACCAAGCGTGGCTATCCGCTGGTTGATCGGAGGAATCGGACGGATGGATTCCTACTGAAGTTCAAGGGAATACGGCAGGTAGTGACAACAGCGGTTGCGGTGCCAGTCTTGACGCCAACGTACGGGTACCCCTTTCCCGTCGGGACCGGCATCGGAATTGGCACCGTTGGAATGCCAATCAGGATGGGAACGCACGTGAGAAGTACGTCGGACGCGATTGGATCGGTCTACTACGCATCGCTGGTGCAGGCGGCAGATGGCGCCACCGTGGCGATCGCCCTCTATGGCAAACCAACTCTGAACAGCCTCGAAGTCTGTAGCAGCTTTGACCGCGAGATGACAGTGTACTGTGACGGCGTCATGACTGGCGAAATGTGGCATGGCCGTGCCCAAATGTTGGGTCGGGAGGAGGCCGAGGTCATTCGAGGGATCCTGGCCGAGCTCGCCTTGTCGGAGCAGGTTGTGCGGCCACCGCCCGTGGCCACGCCGCCGCAAGAAACCGAATGAGCAAGCCTTCGGCTTCATGGTTCGTAATCGCAATCGTACTCGTGCTCGGCTCTGAATTGTTGGCTGAAGGCTGAAGGCTGTTGGCGGCCGAGGACCTTTTGTCCGAGGCCCTGGAGGGGGGAAGCGTTCATCACGGCTCTCGGTGGCTTCGACGACGGTAGTGGCAGCTTGGATGCTTGGCGGGGATTGGTCGAGCTACGGGCAGGCCGTTTTCCCACGCTACGGGCACGCTCTGCCATACCCGACCGAGGAGCTTGCAGTAGTCCTCGTCGAGCACGGACAGATCGAGGACGACGTGATCGCCAACGCCAGTCAAGGCGTAGAGCTTGCCACCGCGCAAGAGCAAGTGCTCGATGGAGCCGTGCAGCTTGACTGATTCGAGGAGAGCGCCGTTCCTGGAATCCCAGATTCCGAGGGTACCATTCTCGTAGCCGGCGATCAGAGCTCCGGACGGACCCTCGATTATTCGGCTGACTTGGCTGGCTGGCACTCCCTCGAAGGCGAACCGAGGACTCTCTTGGCTAGCGGCAAGGTGCAGCAGCTCCAGTTGCCCTTCCTTGAAGCCTACTACCACTTGTTCGCCGAGGCGGGCAACGGCAGTGATGCCTGGGCTGGCAGCGACGGAGTGTCTTCTCGGCGCCATAGCTCCGGTGTAGCTGCTGGCTCCGGCGACTGCCGCTGCTGCGGTCGCTGTGGCGGCAGTTGCGCCGATTCCGGAGGCGTCGAAGATCTCCACCTGCGAGCCGGACACTACCAGGAGCTCGCCCCGCGGATCCCAGGCGACGGCGTTGGAGTCGGAGCCGATGACTCTGGCGCTGCCAGCGCGATCGACGAACGACACCATCCGGTTCGCCCGAATCACGCAACCAGCAGGGACTGCGACGGCTTGCTCGATGCCTGCGGCTGGACGGTCGGCCAGCAGCCGATCGGAAGCAGTGTCCCACAGCTCGACGCGATCGTCGATGGTGCGGACGCAGAGGAGACCGCCGTCGGTCGAATGAGAGCCCAGGAGGGCGCGCTCCTCGACGGCCCGTCGCCAGGCATGACTTGGAGCATCAGCCTCAGCGTTCTGGCGAGAATGCGTAGGGCAGGTCTGATCGCATTCGAGCAGGCTCCAGCCGCGATGGGTGTAGCTCTCGACCGGCGAGGCCAGGAGGACAGGTCCGCGCCAGCGCGGCATTCCTGTCCGGAAATCGCAGGGCGCTACGCTTGCCCCGCCAGCCAACGGAGCCGCAACGATGATCGACCCGTCGGGGCTGTAGCGATGATGCATGCCGCGCGCGAGAACACCGGGAAGGCTGGATGCCTTGCGCGTACCGAGATCCCAGATCCTTGCCTCATCACCCGAGGAGACGAGGTGCTTCCCGTCCGGGCTGAACGTCACGAAGACAGCAGCGCCGGGGTGCGGGAGCACGGCCGGCTTCCCGCCCGCCAGATCCCAGATCCTTACGGTGCCATTCAGCGCGGCCGACGCGAGAACACTACCGGCGGGATGGAACGCCACCGACCGGACTGGAGCGTCATGGCCGGCGAATCGACGTCGCTCGAGGCCAGAAGCCACCTCCCACAGGCGCACCAGGCCATCGTCGCTCGCCGTGGCAAGGAACCGTCCGTCGCAACTGAAGGCCGCTTCCCATACGGTGCCTCCGTGGCCGGCAAGGATGCTCCGTTCGACACCGGCAGCGACGTCCCACAGCCGCGCCGTACGATCGTCGCTCGCCGTGGCCAGCAGCTTGCCGTCGGGACTGAAGACCACGTGGTAGACTCGGCCAGAGTGACGAGCGAGAACGGCCTGCAGCGCGCCAGTCCTGACGTTCCACACTCGCACGGTATTGTCGAGACTGGCGGACGCCAGCAGCTCGCCTCCGGGATCGAACGCCGCTTGCGCTACCGACGCGGCGTGACCGGCGAGAACGCGCTTCTCGGCGCCGGTGCTGGCATCCCAGAGGCGCACTGTCAGGTCATCGCTCGTCGAGGCGAGCGTCTGGCCGTCTCGACTGAAGACAACGCTCTGCACCGTGCTGGCGTGACCTGCCGGCATCCGTCGAGGAAGAGCAGCCGTGGTTCGGTAGAGTCGCACCTCCCAGTCCTCGCTGCCAGTGGCCAGGCGCTCCCGGCCGGCGTCGAAGTCCCAGCCCCTGACGTCCTTGGTTTCGCCGGCGGCAATGTGCATGCTGCTCCCGTTTTCGACGTCCCAGACCTCGACACCGTCTGCGACCACCGCAGAAGCCAGGAGTCGTCCGTCTCGACCGAGGCTGAGTTGCCGCGCCCCTCTGGCAATGCTGCGCTGCTGTTTGCCAGTGGCCACGTCCCAGACTCGAACCGTACGATCCTCGCTCGCCGAAACCAGGGATCTGCCATCGGCGCCGAAGGCGATGCTAGACACGACGTCGCGGTGTCCGGCAAGGGATCGAGCGAGCGTGCCAGTCGCCAACTCCCAGACGCGCACGGTAGTATCCTTCCCGCCCGAGGC
>JAZDLZ010000131.1:0-3375 GCA_043801535.1 Pseudomonadota bacterium | reverse complement strand
CAAAGACCGAGAACGGCCTGCGCTCCCTCGGGTGCCTTGTCATGTCCATCCGACCGAGACACGTCCACGTCGGGTATCGCTGACGCTCTGGTTTCGCCGCCATCGACGGGGGACCAACGAGCAACGATCACACCCGGATCATGGGGCATCCTTGCGCTTTGCTGAGAGCGCGTGCACTATCGGCCGAGTGGCACCAGTGCTTTCCGAGAGCTCGGAATCATCTGCAATCGGCCGAGTTGCCTTGGTGACCGGAGCATCCAGTCGGCTCGGCGCAGCGATTGCCCGCGAATTGGCTGGGGCTGGCTATGCTATCGCTGCCCACTATCACCGGTCAGTAGAGAAGGCTGCGTCTCTCGAGAGTGAGCTCGGTCGAGTTGCACCGGTCCGAGTCTTTGCGGCCGATCTTGCCGACGCGAACGCTTGCATGCGGCTTGTCGACGAAGCTCTGGAATGGCAAGGCCGACTGGACGTACTGATCAACAACGCCGCCGTTTTTCGCCGTTTGCCATTCGCGACCGGGGACGACTCTGCCTGGGAAGCTGCCTGGCGTGAAGCCCTCGAGGTCAACCTGATGGCCCCAGCGCGCCTGGTGCGGCGGGCAGCGCCAGCGCTGGCATCGGTCAAGGGCGTCGTGGTGAATGTTCTCGACGTCGCAGCCTGGCTATCCTGGCCTGGCTATGCCCACTACGGCGCGGCGAAGGCTGGCCTGGCCTGGCTGACTCAGACCCTTGCAGTCGCTCTCAAGCCGAGTGTTCGAGTCGTGGCGGTCGCACCTGGCTTGGCCGGAGCTCCGCCCGACATCGACGAGAAGGCGCTGCGAATGCTGGTGGATCGAATACCTCTTGGCCGTCCCGGAACGCCCGAAGAGGTTGCCAAGGCTGTTGGTTTCCTGGTCGGCGCCGAATACGTGGATGGGTCCGTGTTGGTCGTGGACGGAGGAGTGCTGGCGGCAAGGAGCTCGAAGCTGTCGTCTCACGAGCCCTAGCTTTAGAATCTAGATGCTGGCGCGCGCCACCACGCGGTACACGCTCTGGACGCCTACTCGTCAATCTTGTCGATAGTTATGTTGCCAGCGGCCAGGTCAAGGGTGTTGCGGAGTCTGTCGAAGGGGAATGGCAACTCCTTGCCGGCGCAGACCATGGTGCGCTCGTTGTCGCCGTCGGCGATTTCGAAGGTGAATATCGGAGTTTCGTCGTTGGTCTCGCAGTCGTTCGCGTTTCGCCAACCAGCGGCCTCGAGCTGCCGCCAACTGTCTTCCCAGGCGCCCTCTTCCATTGGGGCTTCCTTGCGGAGAGTCTGGCCGTCATCCTGAATAACGTACTTCTCGGCTCGGGGCTTGTCGTCGTCACAGCGAAGACGGATTCCCTGTTCGGCGTATAGCAACCCACCGGTTACCACGACCTCTGCGCGCCGGCCGTTACAAACGAACTCGCCATTGCTGACAACGCTCGTCTTTTTTGGCGAAGCGCCACATCCAAGGAGGGTTCCCAGAATCGCTGTCGCCAGGAAGCCCATCACTACTGCCGACTGCCGGAGGAGGTGTGCTGGCGTCCGTGAAGTATCCGACAATCCTGGTGACGGAGGGCACCGCACTCTTGCGGTGCTGGGGATCGCAGGCACCTGCGGTGCGCTGCTGCCGGTGCTACGAGTGCTGCTGTCCTGGCTCATTCAGACCTCCTTCCATAGAGGTACCACAGGTTCGGCTGCTAAGAAGTAGTGCAAGGATGAAGCATAGATCCGGAGACTCCCGGCGTCGAGCCTCGAGGTCTGAATTGCGACGGGCGACTTAGTGTTGACCTAGCCTCACGGAGAGAAGAAGGCCCAGAAAAAAGGCGCCTCCCACAAAGAGAAGCGGCCGGCGACGGACGCTACTTCGCCAGTCGAGCCGGCGACGCATCGATTGCTCGAGATCGTGAACTGCGTCCAGGAGATCGTTTCTGGTGGCCGCGATCTCGCGCTCGATCTGCACGGAAGAACGCTGGTTCTGGAACAGCTCGGGCATTTTGTACCTACCTGACCGTGGTCGCATAGAGTCCGGAGCGTCGCGTCGCGTCGGTCGATGGAGTCCGGGGAGTCCGGGGAGTCCGGGGAGTCCGGCTCGTCGATCACGCTGAATCGTCGCTGGTGAGTCTCTCCACGTTGTAGCATTCGGCCGACCCATGGCCACTGAACACAAGAACAAGTCGCCCCGCCTCAACCATCGCAGACGCCTTGTCGCTCCCCCAATGCAGGGTGGAAGCGAGGAGGTCGCAACCCTTATCGACTCGTACTTCAACGCCTACAATGCCGCTCGCCTGCGGGAGGCATGCCAGGTGCTCGTGCAGGCCATCAATGAGAATGCGACCATCGGGATGTCACTTGCTGGCGCGCTCACACCTGCCGGCCTCTCGAGCGTGCTCACTCCGCTGATCGAGCGCGGGTTCGTCGACTATGTCTCGTCGACGGGCGCCAACCTGTATCACGACCTGCACTACGATCTGGATCTGGCGCTCTATCGTGGCACTGCCGAGGTCGCAGCCGGCGCAGCCGATCGCAGCCTGCGCGAGCAAGGGATTGTTCGCATCTACGACATTCTGTTTCCGGCAGAAGTCCTCTATCGGACCGACGAGTGGCTGATGCGAGTCATGATGAGCGAGCAGTTCCGCAAGCGGATGGGCACCGCGGAGCTGCACTATCTGATCGGCCGCTATGCGCTCGAGACGGCACGCAAGACTCGGGTCGGCAAGCCATCGCTGCTCGCAGTCTGCCACCAGAACGAAGTCCCGGTTTTCACTCCCTCGCCTGGCGACTCGACGATCGGGCTGAATCTGTCGGCGATCTATACTGGCGAGCCGGACAATTCTCCCCAGATCGATCCAGCGATCGACGTCGCCGAGATGGCTGCCATCGTCCACGATGCCAAGCGCTCCCGCCGGAGCAGGAGTGGCGTCTTGATTTTCGGCGGTGGTGCTCCCAAGAACTTCCTGCTGCAGACTGAGCCGCAGCTGCAAGAGATTCTCGGAGTGAGCGAACGAGGGCACGACTACTTCGTTCAGGTGACCGACGCCAGGCCCGACACTGGCGGTCTCTCCGGTGCCACGCCGTCGGAGGCAGTGAGCTTGGGCAAGATCGATCCGGATCGCCTGCCCAACACCGTCGTGGCCTATCTCGATTCGACAGTAGCGCTGCCGCTCATTGCTAGTTATGTGCTCGCCCGCTGTCAGCCTCGACAACCAAAGCGCCTCTATGCCAAGCTTCCTGCGCTCGTGGAGAAGCTTCGCGCTCGCTACCGCCGCTCCCATATGTACAAGAAGTACTGGCCAGAGCAGACCTGATCTGTGACGACGACCAGGCGGCCAGGCCCTAAAACGGCGATAGTGACCACGAGCGCAGCGC
>JAZDLZ010000120.1:0-7240 GCA_043801535.1 Pseudomonadota bacterium | reverse complement strand
AAAGCTGTCAACGGGAAAGTGAATGAGTCGTGCTTTTTCTCGACGAGTGGGCTCTTCGTTTTGTCTTGTGGATGCCAGGCGGCAGCAATTGCCGGCGGATCACTTCAACACTCGTGCCTGGCGAGCCGCGGCGAATCGGCGGCGTCATATTCACGAGACGTCTCCTCTGTCACCGAAAGCGCTGGAGCCCAGCTCCGTATCATCACATTCCAAAGTTTCCGTGACGCAAATGCGACACCAGCGGAATGATTCATCTTTCTGTCAGCGCCATGGGCATGACCACAGATATCCAATGTGGTCTTGCGTTGTGGATATTTGTGGTCAATTCTATGGACATGGAACCGCTCAAGGAGCTGGGCCTGACCCAAGAGTTCCTCCGTCTCATCGCGGAGCTCGACGAGTTCAAAGGTCGCTGGCAGGCGCTAGGCGTCCTGGCGCCTGAACGCCTCTCGGCTCTTCGACGGATCGCGACCATTGAATCCATCGGCTCTTCCACCCGCATCGAGGGTGCGAAGCTGAGCGACGAGGAGGTCGACCGCCTCCTCTCTGGCCTCGATATTCGCTCCTTCCGCTCACGCGACGAGGAGGAGGTGGCGGGCTACGCGAAGGCGATGGACCTGGTGTTCGACGGCTGGCAGGCGATGGCGCTCAACGAGAACCACATCAAGCAGCTCCACGGGACCCTGCTCAGCTACTCCGAGAAGGATGAGCGCCACCGCGACGAATACAAGAAGCTCGCGAACCACGTCGAGGCGTTCGACGAGAACGGGCAGAGCCTCGGCATCATCTTCCAGACCGCGAGTCCCTTCGACACCCCACAGCTCATGGCGGAGCTGGTCGAGTGGACCGGCGCGGCGCTCGATGCCAAGGAGTACCACCGGCTCTTGGTCATCGGCGTCTTCGTCGTGCGGTTCCTGGCGATCCACCCATTCCAGGACGGCAACGGCCGTCTCTCCCGCGTGCTCACCACCCTGCTGCTGCTTCGGGCCGGCTACGAGTACGTCCCGTACAGCTCGCTCGAGCGCGTGGTGGAGGAGAACAAGGACAGCTACTACCGAGCGCTCCGCCGGGCTCAGGGAACGCTCGACAAGGACGAGAGCCAGCTGAGTGAGTGGCTCCTCTTCTTTCTCCGCTGCCTGACGACCCAGAAGGACACCCTCGCGAGGAAGATGGAACGGGAACGGCTGATGGCTCCGCTCCCGCCGCTGGCGGCAGAGTTGCTTCGCCTCGCCCAGGAGCACGGCCGCCTGACCATCGCCGGAGCCATGGCGGCGACAGGAGCGAACCGCAGCACCATCAAGGCGCACCTACGTCAGCTCACCGAGCTGGGAAAGCTCGCGCTGCGCGGTCAGCGGCGGGGAGCGTGGTACGAGCCCACCTGAAATTTGGAGGGCTCAGCGTCGGCCGCCGTGACCTGCTCCGCCGGAATCGCGTACCACGGCAACTAGGAACAAGGGACAGGGGACAGGGGACCGAGAACGGCTAGCCCGTTGACCGATCGGGACACACCCCCCCAAAAAACTGCCGGCAGGAATACTGGACTGGCCTCCGAATCCCAGGACACCACCCCGTCTATTGTCCTCTCTCGCGTGACCGACTATCCTGACCCCGGTGCTGCCCTGAAATCGCGCGTACCTCATAGCGCCGTCGACCTCAGTGCTGCTTTCGCTCACACCCATCTCGCGCCCGACACGATGGTGGAGCATTTTCGAGTCATCCGGCTCGTCGGCCAAGGCGGCACCGGCGAAGTCTATCTGGCGCGCGACACCAAGCTCGGCCGGCGAGTGGCGCTGAAGCTCATTCGCGGTGACCTGTCAGGACAGATAGCCGAGCGCGTCCAGCGGGAAGCCCAGCTCACCGCGGCGCTCAGTCACCCGAACGTGGTGACGATCCACGCCGTTGGCGAATTCCGCGGACACACCTTCCTGGCTCTCGAGTATCTCGAGGGACAAACCCTGCGAGCGAGGTTGCGCGAGGGCCGACTTGCCCTGCGAGAGGCAATACGGATTGGCGCGGCAGTCGCCCAGGCGCTCGCTGCAGCACACGAGCACGGCATCCTGCACCTCGACCTGAAACCGGAGAACGTTTTTCTGGGAAAGGATGGCCGACCGCGGGTGCTCGACTTTGGGCTGGCCACGGTGGTTGCATCCACCATGGAGCTCCAGCTAGAGCACCGATCAGAGCCGGCGGCGGCGGCGCTGGTCGAGCACTGGCCTCTGTCAAAACCCACCTCTGTCGACAGCGAGCATTCGGCCGACTATGCGACTACCAAACGCCTGCCTGTGGGTCATGGCACTCGACCGCCAGCAGCGCCAGCAGCGCCAGCAGCGCCGGCTGCTGCCTTGATAGCAGGAGACTTTCGTGACTTTTCCAATCCATACATCCTCGGTACGCCTGCGTACGTGGCGCCAGAGCAATGGAACGGCAGCGAAGCTAGCCGATCGACTGACATCTGGGCATTTGGCACAACTCTCCACGAGATTCTGGCTGGTCGGCCACCGTACTGGCAGATTGGCGACGAGCAGCTTGCGGCACTGGTTGGAAGCCCGGAGCCAGCGCCGCTTTCGTTAGAGGACGTGCCGGCGGAGCTTGCCACCCTGGTCGCCTCGTGCCTCGACAAAAAGCCAAGCCAGCGACCTTCGGCTGCGCAAGCTGCCCGCGAGCTCGAGCTCATGCTCGCCGAGTCGCGACGACGGCAGCCGCTGCTGCCTGGCGAGCGAGTCGACAGCCCATTCCGCGGACTGGCGCCGTTCAGAGAGGAGCACAGCCGGTTCTTCTTTGGCAGGGAGGCGGAAATCGACTCCTTCGTGGAGCACATGCGCGAGGATGGCCTGCTGCTGGCAGTAGGGCCATCTGGTGCCGGCAAGAGCTCGCTCATCCAGGCAGGAGTAGTTCCTCGACTGCGTGAGCTTGGGCAATGGGTGGTGCTGGCAATCAGACCGGGAACCGATCCGTTTGCAGCACTGGCGGCACGGCTAGAACGAGGGGATACGGCCAAGTACTTCCACGGCGACCACAATGAGGTGGGCTCGAGCTCGGCGCCTTCCGGCGTGGCCAGCAATCAGTCGTCGCTGGCAGCCGAGCTGCGGGCGAACAGTGGATCGCTCGGGCTCAGGCTTCAGCAACTGGCCGACCACGAGCAGTGCAAGGTGTTCCTGTTCGTAGACCAACTGGAGGAAGTGTTCACGCTTGTGGCAGACGAAGAGACGCGGCGCCGATTCCTGGAAGCGGTGTGCATGGCAGCCGACGACCCACTCGGACCGACGAGGATCGTGCTAGCGCTGCGGGACGACTTTCTCGGCCGCCTGGCCGCCAATGCCGAGATGGGATCAGTGCTTCGGCGAGCGACGGTGATCCGGCAGCCAGACCGCGACGCTCTGCTGGAAACGGTGAACAGGCCGGCGGAGATGGTGGGGTACCGTTTCGAGGATGAGCGCTTGGCCGGGGAAATGGTGGCCGAAGTCGAGACGGAGAAGGCGTGCCTGCCATTGCTGCAGTTTGCCTGTCGTCTGCTCTGGGAGCGGCGAGACAGCGAGCAGCATGTCCTGCTGCGCTCGTCCTACCAGGCGATCGGCGGAGTGGCAGGTGCGCTCGCCGAGCATGCCGACGGGCTGATGGCCACTATGACTGTCCGGCAAGAACGAGCAGCGCGCGAGCTCCTTCTCCGTCTTCTGACCCCAGAGGGGACGCGGCGAGTGATGGCAGTGAGCAGTGCGCTGGATGGGCTGGGGGAAGATGGGAAGGATGTGCTGGAGCGGCTCTCGCAGGGGCGCCTGCTAGTCGTACGACGGAGCATGCTCGGCCAGCAAGCAGTGGTCGAGCTGGTGCACGAATCGCTGGCCCGGACCTGGGTGCGGCTCGCGCGGTGGCTAGAGGAAAGCCGCGAAGACCTGGCGGTACTCGCCGAGATCGGTCAGGCCGCCGAGTTGTGGAAGAGACGGGGACAGCGCGACGAAGAAACGTGGCGCGGCGAGGCGCTCGCCGAGGCCCGCCGCAAGCTCTCGCGCTCGTCGACCAAGATGCCGGCGCTGGTGTTGGAGTTCATGGCGGTAGGAGAGCGCAGGGATAGACGAGCGGCGATGCTCAAGAAGGTGATCCTGGCTACCCTGCTGGCGGTGTCGGGACTAGTGGCGGTGGTGTCGCTGCTGTTGGCGAGGGAGATGAGCCTCCGACGCGAGCGGGCGGAGCTCGAGAAAGCTCGTGCCGAGACCCGGGAGGCCGAGGCCGAAACGCAACGAGCCGAAGCGCATCGCGAAGGTGCCTTGGCAGCGCTGCGCCACGACAGTCTTCTCGAGGCGCGTGCCAAGCTGCGCGTGTCTCTCGAAGTCCAGGACTCGCCGCTCGCCCGCATGCTGTGGTGGCGATTGGGAAAGGAGCCACTGGTAGCCGTCAAGCGAATCGGCACCGTCTGGAGCGTCGCCTTTTCCCCGACAGGACGGGAGATTGCCGCGGGCTGCGAGGACGGGGTCCTCTATCTGATCGATGCCCGGACGATGGCACACCGGGTGCTCGACGAGAGTATTGGCGCGTTCATGACACTCGATTTTTCCCCTGATGGCAGGCTCCTCGCCGGCAGCGGAAACACTGGCGAGGTGGAAGTATGGGACGTGGAGCGCGAGATCAGCACGACGCTCGGCCGCCATGGCAAGGAAGTCGGAACGGTCGCGTTCAGTCCCGATGGTCAATTCCTGGCCAGTGCCGGTAGCGATGGAGACATCAGGCTCTGGGAAATCGGCTCTGAACATTTTGGCCTCTTTCGAGTCATTGGCGAACACCGAGGCACCATCAATGGACTGACGTTCATCCCTGATGGGTCGCGACTGGTGTCGGTCGCCAACGATTCGACCGTCCGCGTCTGGGATGTTGATTCGACCCAAGGAGAAGGCCGGATTTTGGTTCGCGCCGAGACGCCGCTTGGCCGGGTTGCCTTTCATCCAGACGGGTCGCTGCTGGCAGCCAGCAGTCTCGACGGCTCCATCAGAGTGTGGGACAGCTCGGCCGGAACCTTGCGCCATCTGCTCCGCGGCCACTCGGGTATCGCAATGGACCTCGCCTTTAGCCCGGACGGCAAGCTCCTTGCTTCGAGCGGCATTGATGCCACGATTCGGCTGTGGAGCACCCAGACTGGCGCGCTGCTGGGCACTCTCAGCGGCCACCAACAATTCGTGCGGGACATCGCTTTCAGTCCTGACGGTCAGCTCCTGGTTTCCGGAGGGTTCGACAACACTCTGCGCCTGTGGAGGCCCTTCAGTCCGCAAATATCTGCTTCTGTTGCTACTGCTACTGCTGAAGGCCACGGCAGAGACGCAACTTCTGTTGCCTTCAGCCCAAATGGCCGCCTGTTGGCATCAAGTGGAATCGATGCCACCGTGCGCATTTGGGATGTGCTCTCAGGAGAAGAAAAGAAGGTACTAAAGGGTCACACGGACAGGGTGTGGAGCGTGTCGTTTTCGCCGGATGGACGACACCTGGCGTCCGCGAGCGCTGATCGGTCGGTGCGAGTATGGGACATTTCCTCCGGTGAGCTAGAGAGGGTTTTTCTTGGCCATTCTGGCCAACCATGGCTCTTGACATTTGGCCCAGACAACAGGCTTGCCTCTGCTGACACTACAGTCAGAATCTGGTCCACGGATTCTGGGGCACAGACAGACATGCTCTCGCTAGAGAAACTGGCAACCGGGCTCGCCTACGGCAGCAGCGCCGAGGTGATCCTGAGCATTGGAGACGGCACGATCCAGCTTTGGCCGCTATCCGCGGCAAGACGGCATCGGACCATAGTGCTTGCTAGCGACGGAGCGCGCGGAGAAGGCCGAGTTGGGCTCGACAGAAGTGGCGACGGAAGACTGATTGCATATGCGGGCGCAGATCGGCTGCTCCACCTTCGCAACCTGACCACCGGGACAGTCAGGGTCTTCGGCGTTGCGCCTAATCGCCACTGGTTTCCCAAGTTCTTCGCCGACGGGCGACACCTGGCAGCATTGTCGGCGGGCAAGATCTGGGTATTGAGCACAACGACCGGCGAGCACCGCGAGCTCAACGTATCCAGAGACGGCGTGGACGCGATTGACGTCAGCCCTGATGGCTCGAAAATCGCAAGTACTGGCACGGAAGGTGCTATCCGTCTCTTTCGCGCCGATACCGGGGCGCCTCTCTGGCGCGCGCCCGCCCTCCTCCCTTCACCTCCCGAGCTCTTCAGCCATCGAGGATGGACGCCACTGGAACCAGTCAAAGCAGCAGCAGCAGCAGCAGCAGCAGTGCTGGCCAATCCTTCGCCGCGCTGGCGCCGGGCCATCGAGAGCGCGCAGCTTGTGTCTGCCTCGGAGGGCGATGGACGCCTCCTGTGCGTGGTCACTCTTTCTGGCGAGCTTGCACTCTGGGATCGCGTTGCCGACGAGCTGCTCTTTTCCCAGCCAGGACTGCCGCTAGGTGACGCTGCTCGGCCGCTGGCATTGCCTTCCGGGTGCGTGGTGCCGATGAAGGATCAAGTGGTGCTCCTCGATCGTTCTGGCCACGGCCGGCAACTCGCCGCCACTGCCGCCACTGCAGTGGCGTGGAGCGAAGGCGAGATTCTGCTGGCCACCCACGACGGCGTCAGCGTCTTCGCGGCAGCGGGAATCGAGACGAGGCGTTTCGCTGCCGCCGGCACCATCACTGCAATTGCCCGCACCGGCGACCGACTGGCGCTCGGGCTCCACAGCGGCGCTGTGCAGGTCTGGCGTGGCGACCCTGGCAGCAGAGCCAAACATCCTATCGTCTCGCTCGCAGACACTGTTCCGCGCGCGGTCACCCAGCTCCGTTTCGGACCAACGAAGACAATCATTGTAGGATTCGGAAACGGCACGGTCGGGATATGGGACGCCCAAGAGGGCAAACAGCTCCACGTTGCCAGGCTCCATGGTCCAATCATCCACCTCCTGCTCGACGGCAGCAACTTGTACCTTGCAAGCGAGCTGGGCAGCCATCTGGTGCTCGACCTTCAGGTGTTCGAGCAACCGTATTGCGCCCTCCTGCGCTCACTATGGGAGACAGTGCCAGTGGTCTGGGCTGACGGCATGCCACAGGTGCGCGAGCCTCCCACAAACCACCGGTGCTATCCGAAGCCTCCTTTGTCAACCCTCGGCCAATAGCCGGGTGTGATCGTTGCTCGTTGGTCCCCCGTCGATGGCGGCGAAACCAGAGCGTCAGCGATACCCGACGTGGACGTGTCTCGGTCGGATGGACATGACAAGGCACCCGAGGG
>JAZDLZ010000116.1:0-2075 GCA_043801535.1 Pseudomonadota bacterium | reverse complement strand
CTTCGTGAAGGCCAACGAGCTGGATGGCGAGCCTGATTGTCTCGGGATAGCCGTGCAAGAGTCCAGCGACCAGTCCGTCGACGTCCCCGCAGCGCAACATGATCAGGCCGGTAACGGTACCGTCGACTGCCAGCCGCCGCCTTGCGCTCGGCAAGGTCACCCCACGCCGGCCGCGCAGATCGAGCAGAGTGCTCACGTCGCGTTCATAGGAAAGCCGTTTCTCGGAGAGCGGAACGATCTCCACTCCTCCGAGATCCACGGTGAGCTCGGCCGCCCGCCGGCGCAAGGTCTCCTCGTCGCCAAGTAGCACTGGCTTGGCGATCTTGTCTTGCACGATGACCGGCATGGCTCTGAGAACGCGATCGTCGTTGGCCTCGGCGAACACGAGCCGCTTCGGGTTGTGGGCGACTCGGTGAATGACCTGTCTGACCAGGGACCGGCTTCCGCCGAGCCTCCGCTCGAGAGCGTCCCGGTACTCGTCGAGGTTGAGTTGCCGCCGGGCCACGCCCGTCTCCATGGCTGCCCTGGCGACTGCTGGCGCAACCCAAAGGAGCACCCGTTCGTCGAGAGGCTTGGGAAGTATGTAATCCTTGCCGAAATGGAGCGGCGCATTGCCGTAGGCTGCCCGCACTCGATCGGGAACGTCCTCGCGGGCGAGCTTGGCCAGCGCGTGCGACGCCGCGAGCTTCATTGCCTCGTTGATCTGCTTCGCGCCCGCATCGAGCGCACCACGGAAGATGAACGGGAAGCCCAGGACGTTGTTGACCTGGTTCGGGAAGTCGCTGCGGCCGGTACCGATAATGGCATCTGGCCGGGCTTCGCGGGCAAGTGGATAGGGGATCTCTGGATCGGGGTTGGCGAGGGCGAAGATAATCGGACGAGGCGCCATGGCCTTGACCATCTCGGCGCTGACAATGTTGCCCTTGGAAAGACCAACCAACACATCGGCACCCACCAAGGCATCTGCCAGTGTCCGAGCCTTCGTCACCCGGAGGAACAGCTCCTTCGAAACATCCACGGTGCCACGCCGCCCCTCGTGCAGCACGCCCTTCGAGTCGAGCATCAGCATGTTCTCGACCTGACAGCCGAGCAGCATCCACAGCTTGGCGCAGGCAACGGCGCTGGCACCAGCGCCGGAGATGACGATGCGTAGCTCCGACAGAGCCTTGCCTTGGAGCTCGGCAGCATTGACGAGCCCGGCACCGCTGATAATGGCAGTTCCGTGTTGATCGTCGTGGAATACCGGGATCTGAAGCCGCTCCCGCAACGCCGACTCCACGTGAAAACACTCTGGAGCCTTGATGTCTTCCAGGTTGATGCCGCCGAAGGTCGGTTCGAGGGCAGCGATAATCTCTACCAACCGATGAGGATCCTTTTCGGCAATCTCGATATCGAACACGTCGATGTCGGCAAACTTCTTGAACAGTACCCCCTTTCCTTCCATTACTGGTTTACCGGCGAGCGGGCCGATGTCGCCGAGGCCCAGAACTGCCGTTCCGTTGGAAATCACCGCCACCAGATTGCCTTTGGCAGTGTAGTCGAAGACCAGGTCGGGCTCGCGCTCGATGTCCAGACACGGCTCGGCAACTCCTGGAGAGTACGCCAATGAGAGATCGCGCTGGGTCAAGCACGGCTTGGTCGGGATGACCTCGATTTTTCCCGGCCTGCCTTCACGATGGTATCGGAGTGCGTCGTTTCGAAGGCTGCTCATGGCGGGAAATCTACTACCTTCCTTAGTCGCCGTCGCAAAATAACTTGCACAGTCTCGCCGCCGATCCATCCCGGCTGGCTGCGTCGCTCGTCGGTAGTAGGGCGGCTGCGAGCCCTCGCCGTCCCCCCCCCGTCGAGGGGACCTCGACGGGGCCCCCCCTCACATACCGAGAGTATGCGCCCTCCTCGCTCCTTGTCATCCGGGCGCCTCAGCGCCGACACTTGTTCAAGTTATTCTGCGACGGCTCCTATAATCCGCGGATTCACAGCGGGCCTTGATGGCGCCCCCAGAGGAAACGAAATGGCGACCAGCCGCAGTTTCTTGCGCGTGTTCTTGCTTGTTGGTCTCGTATTCATCGTCTTTT
>JAZDLZ010000098.1:0-5502 GCA_043801535.1 Pseudomonadota bacterium | reverse complement strand
CGAAAGCGCGCCTCGTGCTGGCAAGCAGCATGCTGAACGGCCGGTCGTCGGCCGTCTCTCCTCGGGCCACGGCGACAACGACGTCGTCGGCGCGATACTCGGTGAGCAGACGGTAGTACTCGACCGGTCCGGCGGCTGGTGGCGAGCCAGGCTGGCCAGGTTCGCCGCCCCCGCTGCCATTGTCCTGTGGCGAATCGGGCAATACAAGCTGCCGTCGATTGCGTAGCACTTGGTCGATAACCCGACTGTGACCGTCAATTCGCTCGGTAGTTGGAGTCCCCCAGTGAGGGCTGTTCGGATCTAGATCGGCCGCATCCCATACGTCTTTGCTCAGAGCGCGGTAGTGGATGACCGTCGAGGATCCGTCCTCGGCAATGGTCACTGCTGGCCGGGAGAATGGATCGTAGAAGACGAGCTGCGCTGCGGTCTGTGGAAGGGCAACTGCTCCGCCAATGTCCTCTGCTGCCCCGCGGTAGAGCTCCGGCTGATAGCTGCTCCGCACCGCACCCTTGGCGTCAAACGTGGAAACACCACCCTTGATCCACTCACTACCGCTCTCCTGCTCCGCGGTGGCAAGAGTCGCCCGCACTCGGCCGAGCCCGTCGAGATAGACGATGGATTCGAGAATCTGACTCTCATCCACGCAGGATAGATACTTGGTGGTCTTTACCCAGCTCGCAGGCTGGCTTGCAGGATCTGCGCTAACATGGTAGCGAACTACCGACGAGGGCATGCTCGCTGACTCGCAGCCTACGACAGGCGGCAGCCAGGCAGAAGTCAGGCGTCCGAGACCATCGTAGGTAACTCGCGATTCGTAGCCATTGGGATCCCGCATCACAGTGATGGCGCCAAGGCCGCGATCCCATTCGCCAGAGGTGGAAAGCCAGGAAAAGCCATCAGCAGTACGGCTGGTAGCCACAGCTTCCGCAACTGGATAGCAAGCGTAGTCGCTGTCATAGCTCATGGTGCGAAAACGCAGACAGCGACCCGTACCGCTGCGGATATCACCACCACTGCACAGGCTGATCGCATTCCCCCAACCGTCGAAGGCAGTCGATTCCTCGATAGGCTCGGGACTGGGACTACCAAGGTTGGCGCTACCCGGACCGCCGAATTCCGGCATCTGCGGCTGCGATACCTCGGTAACGCTGAGGACCGCGTCGCCGGTGTTGTTGTAGAAAAGACCAGTCAGGCCAAGCGGAGCGTCATCGGCGTCTCCAGTCTTGTACGACTCGATTGTTCGCCACATCCAACCAGTGGCACTGCCAGAAATATTCTGGGGCGTGGCGTGAGCCCGAATCGCTTCCGATGGGAACATCGGCACGTCCAAGACAACTCTGCCTGCGGCTGCGGTCGGCGGAAGCTCGCCATCCTCTCCTTGCAGGCGGCCGTGCTTGGTCGCGATGAGCACGTTGCCAACCCCGTCGAACTCGTCAATCGTCGAACGTATGTGGGCAAAACCTCCGGGACGGATCGCTACCTGGCGATTCTCTATTCCGCCATCTCTCACTACTGCCGGAAGCTGCAGCGCACTCCGCAGTGATGCCCCGGTTCCACCGTAGCGTAGCTCGTCGGTTTGGACTACCAGAGCATCGTTTACCGTCACCCCATTCAAGCCCTGATGCAGCCTGCGCAGCCGGTAGGTGTGATGAATAGTATCGAGGTAGGTGCCGCCTATGTCGTAATGCTCAACCAAATAGCCATGACCCTTGAGTGCCTCGTCGGGATTGTCGGCGAGTCGATCCCAGACGATTTCTGGTGGCCGGCGTCCCTGATAGAAATAGGTCCGACTGAGCGAGGTAGGATGAGTCTCGTCACCGACTGATTCCTCGTCTGCTGCCCCGAAGCCCCGGAATTCCTGCTCGATCCCCTCGTAGTAGCCGTCGTGATAGCGGTACCTCTTGACAATGCGGTTGGTGGTCCGGCCGAAAACGCCGAGCTCGTCGCTCGCCACAACCTCACGTACCACCGTCGAGACTACCGGACTGCCCCCGGGCTGACACTCAACGGCATCGGCACCGCAGCTACGGCTCCAGGCGAACCGATCGCACCTGGTACTTGGCATTCCTCTGGCTCGGCATTCGTCCGCCTGCGCCAGGTCGGCAAGATAGTCCTCGATACTCGAGCCGTAGCCAATCGTAGTGACTCCGCCGAGCCCGTTTTCAACTCTGGTGAGAAGGCGTGGCTGTTCACCGCCCATCAAGTCCACCCATTGCCAGTCGTCGGCGCGGGCAAACAGCACGTCGAGAGTGCCGCTGCCGTCAATGTCGGCAAACCGCACGAACGACTCGAAACTGGCCATCGGCGGAGCGCCAGTGGCGATGATTCGACCAGTGAAGCTCCTGCCGCCTTGATTGAACCACACGTCGATTTCACGGAAGCGCACCTGTGCCACGTCGGTGGTCCCGTCGCCGTTCACGTCGGCAAGGTGTACGCCAGCAAGCTCGACGTTGAGCTCTTGTGGGGGCGTGGCCATCTCGATGTAGCTGTCGTTGTTGCCGCTCTCACATGAGTCGCTGTCGTCGCCCCACTTGCCTTCGCCGCGGCCGGGCCAGTACACCACTCGGCCGGCGCGGATCTTCACGATGTCCTGCAGCCCGTCGCCGTTCATGTCCGAGAGCCGCACCTCGGGGTCGGCGAAATCGACGGCGTTTCCTGCCCACAACAGGCAGCTCGTGACCGGCTCCGTCGAGAGCTTCCAGGTATTGCTGGCCTGGTCGAAGCGGTAGCTGCCAAACCGACCATTGCCGCCGGGCAGCCAGCCGAGGTTCAGCCAGGTCTGCATGCCGGTGCCGGTCGTGCGCACCACATCGACCAGGTGATCCTTGTTGACGTCGAACACCTTGATCCGGCCGCCCTCGCCGGTGAAGTCGATGCGCGGGTCGTTGTCGCTCGTGGGAAGCGTCTTGGCGAGGTACTTCCACTTCCACCCCTGCTCGCTTGGCCGGACCGCACTGTCGTCGCCGTTGCGAACCGGGGCAAAGAAGCCGTACTGCGCCAGGCGAGGCATGTGCAAGAAATCGCCGCGGCCATCACCGTCAACATCCATCGGCACGATGTTGGGACTGGTCAGGCTGAGCACGTTGCTGTAGCCGCTGGGGATTCCCATCGGCACTGGTCCCGAGAAGGTACCAGCATTGGTTGCCACGGCAGCGCCCGGGCCCAGGAATCCGTTGAAGAACACCCCCACCGCTGGCTTGCCCTCGAAAGTGCGAAAACGGGCAGGATCGGTCACTACCAGGTCGGCCAGACCGTCGCTGTTCACGTCGAATAGGTCGGCCTTCCCGTCGAGTACCGAACGATATGGGCTAGAATCAGCCTTGCTCACCGCGTTGCTGATGCCGCCAAAGCCGGGTGCCTGGGTACCGCTTCCTGGCTGGCTACTGTCGTCCTGTGCCAAATACCATCGAGGGATTCTCCTGTGATTCCAGCAACATCTCGACAGCCGTGAGCATCGAACACGGGCACAGACGGCACGGCCCCGGGGTCGATTGACTGCCCGCGATGGCAGTTGCCCTCTCGGCACAACGCATTCCGACGACTTCGATGGCTGGTGTCCTGCCTGATCCACGACAGCGATATGCAAGATCGCCGCACGCTGCCCAGGAACACAAGCGCTATCCCACTGCCACTCGATACCTCCGCTGTCGAACGCGGTGAACCAAGGCATGCGAAATCCGGATCCGATTGCCATGAAAAGCGACGTTCTGGACTCTGGGCCCGTGCCATTCATGCCTCCATCCGGCGGTTCTTGCAGATGAGATATTATTGTAATTACAAACGAATCTGTCGTTTGTATTTGGCACAGGACGCGACTTTGCATGCCAGTTTGCCCTATGGACGGCGCTCCGAAAGCATATCCCGCATCCGCCAATTCGGACCTGCGACCAGGCCCGTTGATCGATCGGGACACACTCGTTTTTGGCTCACTACCAGGGCTGCAGATCATCACGCATGTCCGGCCCGCTTGAAGGCGACCTCTCCGTACGCACGGACAAGTGGATCGGGATCATTCAGCATGGAGGCTGAGACTCTCCGGTCTTGCCCCTCGGCTGCCAACAGCCCGCGCAGGCCCCGCGCGTGGTCCTGCCGATTGTGATGACGAGCGAAGAAACGTAGGGCGGCTTCCAACTGTTGGCGCCGGGCATTGGCGACGAGATCTATGGCCTGAAGGCGGATTCCCTCGTCTTCGCTCGCCAGCTTTTCGGCCACGTGTGCAAAACATTCAGCACGCTCACCGTCGCAGCAGATCGTCAACACCTCCATCGCATAGTTCTGAATGTGTAGATCGTTCGAATTCATGAGAGGGAGCACGTCCTCTAGCAATGGTCGCGACTGCTCTCCCAGTTCTGCGGCTATGAAGCTCGCGGAGCGCTGAATCCAGACGTCTTGGCTTCGAAGGAGGGGCCGCAGCGTCTCAATAGATAGGCCTGAATAGTACTCCTGCAAGAGCTGATAGGCCCTTCCTCGCTCGTCGAACAACCGTGGATTGTCGATGAGTTCGGTCAGCAGGGGATGCTCCACACGCGCCGACATCAGAGGTCCTCAAGGTACTTGTCAATCTGCCTGATCAGAGTCTGCTCAGCGGCCTGTCGCTCTCCGTGTGGCTTGTGGCGCCCCAACCGGCTCGTTGTCTCAATTCGCTTTTGCACGCTCTGTTGTAGCTCGCCTCGGAACTGCCGCAGTTCATCTGCGGTGTAGTCACCGAAGTCCTTCACACGGGGTAACTCGCCGTGAGCCTTACCTGTCCGGTCGAGTGTCGGCAGGGGGGTTCGCGGATTCACCATCGGCTTGTTGTGTACCCATATTCGCAACTCGCCGACGAAGTACGTGTGGAGCCCTTCGACCTCGATATTGAACACCGTTTCTCGTCTCTCAGTCCTTTCAACGGCTGAGACTTCTGGCTGCGCGCCGACCCCGCTTACAAGTCGATCTCCGCTCTCAAGGTATTCTGCCCGAATCCATCCTTTGTCTTCGACCCAGAACGGGTGATTCGCCGTTGTCCTGAGAGTGTCGCACTCGAATCCGTCGCACACGGCAACATCGTATTGCGTGACCGCGTCGTGCATGGACACCGAAGACACGCGATGCAAGGCAATCTCACCGGATTCCTCATCCATCGACAGAATGAGATCGCCTTCCCGTATCTCGTCAATTGGACGTTGTCCGTCCACGGTGTCAACAAGCGTTCCTGCAGCGAAGCATCCGTCTTTGGCAGTCTCCGTAGCAATGCGCCCCCAAGCATTCTTTGCTGCCGATGCCAGGGCCCGTACCAGCATTTTCCCCAAGGAATAGATCCCCACCGCATCACTGACGAGTGCTGCCGACAACACAGTTCCTACGACCGCCTTCTCGGTGGTACTGAGCTGATCGACGGTTCGAGCCTCTGGATTGTCGTTCGGTCCGATGTTGTTCGCTACCGCCAAGAAAGTGATGGCGTCATTCGCAGGGGTTCGCTTGATGCTGAATATTTTCTTGTACCAGTCCAGTTTTCTCTGAGCT
>JAZDLZ010000082.1:0-2011 GCA_043801535.1 Pseudomonadota bacterium | reverse complement strand
GCCGCTTCGCTTTGCTGTCGAATCCTCTCGTTGGCTTTACCTTCGGCCTCCTTCACTTTACCTTCGGCCTCCTTCTTGATCTTGCGTTCACATAGCTCAAACCAAATGGCGTACACAACCCCCATGACCAAGAGAGAGCCGCTTACCCACCAAGAGCTAACCATTTTGCCCTCCGAACATAGCGAGGCCAAGACTTGGGCCATAAAGGAAACGACCACGGCACCAACCCAAGAAATGATTTTCATTGCTGCTCCTCCGCGCCCCGCTGGCCGTCGGCGGGAACTGGCGCATGATTGTAGTCATGGCGCATCTCCTTTCAAGTAGCGGGAACCGTATAAGCACCTTCGTTTATTTCGGCGAGCTTCGCCCACCCCGAGACAGATTCCCAAACCACCAGCCAATACCGCTCCGGCGATAAGCAACGGCCATGGGCTGTACCACCATTTACTGTTCACTTTCGCCCCTTCTCTTTTTCTGTGGCAGCAACCTGCTCCTGCGTGAACTCCAGCACCTCACCGGTAGCCTCGCAGGCCCACGGCTTGTAGTCGGCGACTATGGCCCGGCCGAGAGCCAGGGCAGCCGACTTCATGTTCTCGCTGGGATCGGCAGGGTCGCCGTCGGGGTCGCCGTAGTTCTCGTCCAGGATATTGAGGGCCGTCGCTAGGATGTCTTCAGCAAGATGCTTTGCCGCGGACTCGCCGCCCAGCTCCATGCGCTTGAATACCTTGATCTTGATGGGCCACCCAATCCCCGAAGCGATCCTCGAAGCTATCGCATCGAATGGCTCGCCGGGGACCTGGCAAGCGCTCTCTAGAACGTTTTCGAGCACGTCTCCGGCACTCTCCTCCAGGTGATCGTCGTCGTGCAGTCCGTACAGGCGTTCAGTGGTCATGGCTGCCTCCCCTCCATCATCCGCTTGCACTCGCGAGCAGTAATCTCGGCGGCATCCTCGATCCAGATCGCCTGAAGTGCCAGCGGTGGACGGGCATGGTCAGGAGACATCCTCAATGCGTAAATCATCGTCTGTTTGATCTCCTCCACCGTCGGCGCGGCCTTGCTGCCTACCGCGCACCTGCTCCCCGGCGCGTTGGCCGGGCAGTCCCCGTTGTTGCAGCTCCCGAGGGGGCCAACAGGCTCGCCGCCAGTTGGGCATTCTCGCACCGTCGGCGCGGGCGAGGGCGAGGGTTTGTGGCTACGGTAATACTGGTCCATCCCCACAACATGGCCTCCGCAATTCTGGCAGGTATTCGTCGGGTCCACTCCCTTCAAGGAAGCGGCGACTCCGCAATGACATTCCTTGAGCTGTCCGTCGGCCTGCGCGGCTAAGGCGCGGAGCGCCTTAAGCACTATACCCGGCAATGGCGCACCACCCAACTCGTTCACGCTGGTATTGAGTTCAAGCAGGCACTCGGCAAACAGGCGTTCATTCTCATTCATCGCTCTTGCCCTCCTTGGGCTTGTCCGTGACGCGCTCCTGCATCCTGTCTCGAATGCGCTGAATTTGCTCGGCCGGCATCAACAGGGCGTAGGGTCCTATTGTGGCGCACAACGCTTTCCGCCAGTTGGCTATCTGCTCTTCGGTGAGAGCGTCTTTCGCGTCCATCTTCACTCCCTCCCCGCCTTCTTCGCCATCGCCGCCAGCTCATCGGCGAGCGCCCGACCGAAATTCGCTCGAATGCAGTCGCAACAGTGCATGTCCACCTTCTCGCACGTATCTCCCTCGGTGCGGGAGGATTGCTCCCGAAGCCACGCCTCGAAGATGGCAGCCACAGCCTTGCCGGCAGCCTCTAGGTCACTCTCGGGAATGGAGGTGTCCTCGTAACCGTCGCCGTAATAGCTGCGCAGCGCCGCCTCCCCTATCGCTCTCAGGTCCAAGTCAGCCTCCCTTCGCTTCCCCGCACGCCTCGCACTTCTCCTTGCCCGGCTCGGCAGGGATGTGAACGACGAATCGAGCCTCGGGGTCTTGAACGAGAGTCTCACGAGCCACGCGCTCTGAAATCCGCGAACTGGT
>JAZDLZ010000069.1:0-3426 GCA_043801535.1 Pseudomonadota bacterium | reverse complement strand
ACCAAAGACCGAGAACGGCCTGCGCTCCCTCGGGTGCCTTGTCATGTCCATCCGACCGAGACACGTCCACGTCGGGTATCGCTGACGCTCTGGTTTCGCCGCCATCGACGGGGGACCAACGAGCAACGATCACACCCGCTCCCGCAGCGTGCCTTGCGCGACCGGTTCTCTGGCTCCGCGGAGTGGCGACACGTTCTACAAGGTGTGGCGGAGTAACGACGGGCTATTCCTGTCCGTCCGCGACATCGCCGGCTCGGAGCTACTCCCGCCGGTCCTCCTCGATCCTCCAGGCAGCACCCACGAAGGCATACAAGTCTACGGCGACTCCACTGGAGCATTCGTAGCCTGGTATGACGGGATTTCGTATGGAGAGTCCAGGAACAACTACTTCTGCAGGTACCCGGTGAGCGTGGTAGCCGTCGGCCCGGACGGAACGGTAGGCAAGCCACAGGTTGTCACCTCGGCACGGCCCGATACCTACTCGTTCAGCAAGGGGCCAGATGGAGTTGCCTTGATGGCACCGTTTGACCTCTGGCTGGACGGCCGCGAGCTGAACTACTACGCGCTCTGGTGCCGGCGAGCCGTGTCCTTCTCCTTCGGCGCCGACATGCAGCCGACTGTTTCCTGGGCAGCTCCGCGGCTGGCAGACGAATGCGTCGAGCCCAAGCCCAATTCCACCGATGCTGCCGTGCCCGGCGTCGACGCTGGCGGGTTGGTAGACGCCGTTCTTGTCGATGGTGCCGACGACGCCAATTGCCAGCCGAAAGCCTGCGCGGAGCAGAGCAAGAACTGCGGAACAATCTCCGACGGGTGTGGCGGAGTACTGAGCTGCGGGTCGTGCATCTCGCCGGAGTTCTGCGGCGGGGCGGGTGCCAATGTCTGCGGGGCGGTTCCTAGCTGTGCCGGCCTTGCCCCAACGTGTGGTTCTTCGGGGTCGGAGAACTGCTGCGATACCCTGCTGATTCCCGGTGGCACCTTCGACCGCAGTGGCAGTGCGTCCCACTATGCGACGGTGAGTAGTTTCCTGCTCGACCGCTACGAGATCACGGTTGGGCGGTTCAGGGCGTTTGTCGACGCTGGTATGGGCACTCAGGAAAATCCTCCCGAGGCCGGTGCTGGCGCGCATTCGCGCATTGCCGATAGCGGTTGGGATTCGGCCTGGAACGCAAACTTGCCAGCCGACACCGCCGCGCTCAAGGAGGCGTTTGATTGCAGCTCCACGTTTCAGACCTGGACCGACACCGCTGCTGCCAACGAGAGCCTGCCGATGAATTGCCTCGATTGGTTCGAGGTGTTTGCCTTCTGCGCCTGGGACGGGGGCAGGCTTCCGACCGAGACAGAGTGGACCTACGCTGCGGCGGGGGGCAGCGAGCAGCGGGACTATCCGTGGGGGAGCGAAGGGCCGAACGGGACGTACGCGGCGTACGAGTGTCTGGGAGACGGCTCCGAGGCTCGCACCTGTGCGTTCTCCGACATCTTCGTGGTTGGCTCGCGCTCGCCCAAGGGCGACGGCAGGTGGGGACAAGCAGACTTGGGAGGAAACATGTGCGAGTGGACGCTGGACTGGTACGCCTCGTGGTTCGAATGCGGGTATCCGATACCGTGCGTTGACTGCGCCTGCCTCACCCCGACCGCCGGTCGCTCTTTTCGCGGTGGGGCCTTCAGTGCCGTCAGTTTCACCCTGCACCCTTCGTGGCGCGACTTCGGCAATCCGTCTGGCCGGAGGGAGTATCTCGGCGGGCGTTGCGCGAGGGCACTGTAGAGCCCTGCTACGTATCACCGCATTCTGCACTTCTCCCGGCGCGCTTGTGGCAGGAGACGTCAGCGTTCTATCGGCCGACTGTCCCCTTCCTTCGTATGGGGTCCTCTTTATTGGCCCCGAAACTGTAGCCGGGGACAGTTGCAGGGCCACTGCCCGATGCCGCGATGACGCCTGACACGGATCGGTCCCATCTCACGCGGGCATCGTGACCAGCGCTGCTGAAGATAATCACTGCCAACGGCAACCCGTTGACGAAGACGACCACGTCGGGCCGCCGCGTGCGGCCGCCCTCAGCGATGGTGTACTGGTTGACGACGAGCAGGTTGTTCCTGCCGGGGTCGTCGAAGTCGATCACGCGCACCGCACCGGTATCGTAGCCGATAGTGCCGTCGGCGCGCAGGTACTCCACGCTGACGTCGTTGACCAAGTAGTAGTGCAGCTCGTGGTTGGCGTCGACGAGCTGGGGCGACGAGATCCGGGTGAGCTTGCGGAACGCCTCGTCGAGAGCCTCGGCCGGCACCGCGGGGTTGAGCCGGCGCAGGGCGTCGCGCAGACGGCCCTCGAGCAAGATCTGTTCGTAGCTCGCGCGTTCCGCGGCCGGCTCTCCAGGGGCGATCGTTGGCCCGAACATGACGCGGTAGCCGAGGGCGCCGAACCATTCCAGGGCGGCTTCTTCGACAACGGATTCGGTGAAGTTGCCGCTCATGGTTTCTTGCCCTTCTTGCCCGGGCCGAGCGCCTTCGGCTCGTCCTTCCCCTGGAGGCGGCGCGTTTCGTCGACAAGCCGGTCGAAGTCGCTCTCGAACAGGCGGTCCTGTACGATGCGGTACTTCTCGAGCTCGCTCTCGGCGTGCGCCCTGGCGATCTCCGCCGTCACCTTGCCGGCGTCCGAGAGCACCTGACGATCGGTCGCGGCGATGAAGCGATTCAACCGCGTCTCCCAGTCCTGCATGGTCATGGGGATCTTGCGGAGCGCCATGTCCTCGGCGACGTCGAGGTAGGCGTTCACGAGCCGCGAGAGCTGAGCGAGCTCCTGTTCGGTCAGGTAGTTCTTGGCCACGACCACGTCGAACTTCTGGATCTTACCGTGGGGCGCGTCGGTCCAGGTGTGGAGGCCCATGTGCTCCTTGGTGGAGTCGGCGCGGTCGACGATGACCTCGGCAGCGGTTTGCCCATGGATGGCCCAGTACAGCTTGTTCTGCACCGTGGCGAAGAAGCGTTTGGTAGCCTGCGCTGTCACGTCGTAGTCGATGGACGTTGCGTAGATGTCGGTGATCTTTTGGTAGAACTTGCGCTCCGATAGCCGGATCTCGCGGACGCGCTGGAGTTGTTCCTCGAAATATCGATCGCTCAGGACAGAGCCGCCGCGCTTGAGGCGCTCGTCGTCCATTGCGAAGCCCTTGATGGTGAACTCCTCGATGACGCGCGTAGCCCACTTGCGAAACTGGACGGCGCGCTCGGAATTGACCTTGTAGCCGACGGCGATGGTGGCTGAGAGGTTGTAGTGCTTCGTGTCGTAGCTCTTGCCATCGGCGGCAGTTATCCGAAAAGTTTGGATAACTGCGTCCTCCTCGAGCTCGCTATCCGAGAAGATCGTCTTCAGGTGGTAGTTGATGGTTCGTACGTCGACGTCGTAGAGCTGCCCCATCATCTTCTGGCTGAGCC
>JAZDLZ010000818.1:0-4615 GCA_043801535.1 Pseudomonadota bacterium | reverse complement strand
CCCGACAATGAATGAAGGTGCCGCAAGATCAAGCTCTTGCGGCACTTTTTGTCGGCGAGGACCTCACACAGAGTGAATGCTCTCCCGAGCGGGGCACGTGAAGACACGTTGGATCTTGGAGATTTGCTATCTTTGGTAGGTTGGTCACCCCCTGCAGGGGTGACCAACCCGGCGCGGCAGATCGACGACACAAGGGGCACGTCTTGGCGTAGCCCGTGCGGCAGCTGGATCGTCGTGCCGGGGTGAGAACGAACCCGAACAGTTGGTTGGGCTGTCTTTTCGAGACAAGCCCGCATGCCAAGGCTGGGAACCCTCACGGAGACCAAAGATGGAAACCCACGGTCTGTTTATCGGCGTTGATGTGGCCAAAGCCCACTTGGACATCGCCCGCAGTGATGGCCAGATGGCGCAGGTGAAATACGAGCCCCGCACCCTCCAGAAACTTATGCAGGAGTGGATGGGGTTGTCCCCCGCCCTGATTGTGCTGGAATCCACCGGGGGGCTGGAGCACGATCTGGTCTGTGCCCTCGACGAGGCGAACTTGCCCTATCGCGTGATGAACCCGCGCTTACTGCGGAACTTCGCGCGCTCGCACGGGGAGTTGGCCAAGACGGATCGCATCGATGCCCGAATCCCTCCTCCCCGAGCTGGGGTGAGAAGCACCCCACACCGGACGGTGTCGATGGCCCGCGCGTAGTTGGCAAACCCCTCGCTGTCTTCCCAATTCGCGCCGGCAGCATCCAGCATGTCCTTGGTCACGATCAGAATCGCCACTCGCTGTTCGAGCTCCAGCTCGATCGCAGACAGGGCTGCGGCCAACAGCTTCCAGCGCGCCAGCGGCACCCTCTCGCCAAGCTGCTCGGCGATCATTGCCGGATTCACCGCCCGGTGTTCAACCAGGTCGGCCGCTAGACGGAAAGCTTCGGCGTTGGTGTTGGCGAACCTGAACGAACCGGTGTCGGCAACGATGGACGTGTAGATGCCGAGGGCGGCGGTGGGAGAAATGGTCCAGCCAAGCTGCGCAGCCAACCTGGCGACCAGCACTCCGACAGACGAGGCCGCCGGATCGCAAATGAACAGATCGCCAAACGGACGAGCCGAGGCATGGTGATCGAGCACTAGCAACGGACCGCTGATCTCTCGTCCTGGGAACCGATCGCCCAGCAGCGCCCGATCGCCGACATCGACCACGATTGTCAAATCGAAGGCGGTCTCCTTCGGCAGTTTGTGGACGAGCTTCGCCATGTACGGCAGGAACCGTAGGGCCCGTGGGATTGGATCGGGATTGTAAAGCACCGCCTCGTGGCCGTGCTCGCCGAGGAGCGCGGCAAGGGCAGACAGGGACCCAAGCGAGTCGCCATCAGGCGCCAGGTGGCAGGCTGCAAGCACTCTGCCGGCCTGACGAATCAACTCCCCAGCTTTCTCGAGCAAATCGCTCAACGTTCGTTTCCCTTCCTGTGCGCAACCATTATTCTTGGCTGTTCATTCATCACTATCCGTATCCGTATCCGTATCCGTATCCGTATCCGTCTTGCCGTCTCGAAGGAGGTCGTCGATGCGCTGGCCGATCTCGCCGCTGCGGTCGTGCTTGAACACCAACTCGGGTGAACGGCGCAGTCCCAGCCTTCGCCCAACTGCGCCGCGCAGGAATCGAGCAGCCGATTGGAGCCCGTCAAGGGCGGCATCAGCCACGCTTGCTGCCACTCCGACGATCGATACCCATACCACTGCTCTCCCGAGATCCTTGGAAAGCCGAACCTCGGTGATAGATATCAGACCCGCCCGCTGAATCCGCGGGTCCTTCACATCCTCACGGATGAGGGAGGATATCTCCTCCCTCAAGGTTGCTGCCATTTTCTCCGTCCTCACGCTGCTCATTTCCGATTCCTTGGAGGCTTGAAAGGAGGTGGGCCATATTCCCGTCTTTCGCGTGCTCTAGTCCTCCGGTTCCCAATGCGACCATCCGCTCTCTGAATCGAGAGGCTCGCCTTCGCCGTAGGTCATAATGTCCTTCTCGTCCTCTATGATCTTGGCAACGCCCAGTGACTCGATGAACCCGATGATCTTCTCGATCATCGACTGAACGAAGCGCCGTTCGTTGGCGACCACGGCAAAGCCAATCTGCGCCTGTTGCCAAGCGTCGAGCTCCCCGACCTCGGCAATCGCAGCATTGAACTTGAGCTTGGTTCGGTCCTTGATCCGCCGGAGCACCATGCGCTTCTCCTTGAGCGAGTGCGACTCCGGAACCATCAAGGTAAGGCGGCATACACCGACAATCATATGCACCTAGTATTACCTCAATTTTTACTCGACGTGAGTCCAAGGTCTTTGCACAGGTGACCGGCAACTGCGAACTGCGAGCTGCAAGGCGCCCATTGCCGGTTGCCTGTTTCCTGCGTAGCGAACGAGCCCAGATGGTTCCGTCTGGCAAAAGCTGCTCGTAGGAATCGTGGTCTCCGAATCCCAGTATTGGACTAACGGCTCCTAACGGCGCTGTGACTCGGTCCCGACAGAGAGAGTGGGAGCTTCTTCGATGACATCGTAGGCTTCGATGATGTCTCCGACCTTGACATCGTTATAGCCTTCGACGGTCGTTCCACACTCGTAGCCGTGAACTACCTCGCGGACGTCGTCCTTGAAACGACGGAGGCTCCCAAGCTTGCCCGAATAGATCTGCACACTATCGCGCACCAGCCGTATCAGCGCATTCCTGGTGATCTTGCCATCGACAACTATGCAACCAGCAACGGTGCCAATCTTGGGAATGCTGAAGACCTGGCGGATCTCAGCCTTGCCGAGCGCCCGCTCCTTCTTGATCGGAGCAAGGAGACCGACCATCGCCTTCTTAACATCATCGAGCGCCTCGTAGATGATGTCGTAGAGTTTGATATCGACTCCCTCCTGCTCGGCCAGTTGCGCGGCCTTACCGGCTGGGCGGACATGGAAGCCAATAATCACTGCGCCGCCAGCCTTGGCAAGGTTCACGTCGGATTCGGTGATACCGCCCACGCCTGCCTGAATCACGTTCACCTTGACCTGATCGGCTGATTGCTTGGTCAGCGCTTCGCGCAACGCCTCGGCCGAGCCCTGAACGTCGGCCTTGAGCACGACCTTGAGCTCCTTGACGTGGCCTTCCTGGATCTTCTCGAGGATGTTTTCGAGCGACACCTTGCCGCTGGCTGCCAGCTCCTTCTTGCGGCGCTGCTCGCGGCGGTGCTCGATGATGCTCTTCGCCGCTTTCTCGTCCGACACAGCGTTGAGCACATCGCCAGCCTCGGGAACACCGTCGAGACCAAGGAGCTCGACGGGAGTCGAAGGCCCGGCCTCGTTGACGTTGGAACCCTTGTCGTTGAGCAAGGCGCGAACTTTGCCGAGGTGCTCGCCGGAGACGACAATATCGCCGACTCTGAGGGTACCTTCCTGAACCAATACCGTTGCCATCGGTCCGCGATTTCGGTCCAGACGTGCTTCGACGATGATGCCTTTGGCTGGCTTCTTGGGATTCGCCTTCAGCTCGAGCAACTCGGCCTGCAGCTGTAGCGCCTCGAGGAGCTTGTCGATACCCACCTTGCTGTAGGCGGAGACGTCCACGAACATGGTGTCGCCCCCCCACTCCTCGGGAATCAGCCCGTGCTCGGAAACCTGCTGGCGCACCCTCTCGGGGTTGGCCTGCGGCTTGTCAATCTTGTTGACCGCCACCACGATCGGAACCTTGGCGTCTCTGGCGTGATTGATCGCCTCGGCGGTTTGCGGCATTACGCCGTCGTCGGCAGCCACGACCAGCACGACGATATCGGTTGCATGAGCCCCACGCGCTCGCATGGCAGTGAATGCCTCGTGACCAGGCGTGTCGAGAAACACGACGTCACCAATCCCAGCAGCGCTCACTCGGTAGGCGCCGATGTGCTGAGTGATTCCGCCAGCCTCGCCCGCCGCGACGTCGGTATGACGAATCACGTCGAGCAAGGAGGTCTTGCCATGATCGACGTGGCCCATCACGGTCGCCACTGGCGGTCGCGGAACCAAGTCCTCCGGGGCGTCGTGGGCATCCGCGAGAAAGGACGTCTCCTGGAAGGCGACGTTCTGCACTTCGTAGCCAAACTCGCCGGAAAGCAAGGCGGCGGTCTCGAAGTCGATCGATTGATTGATGTTCACTCCCACCATTCCCATCGACCACAGCTTCTTCAACACCTCGGTAGCCTTGATTCCCATCTGGCGAGCCATCTCCGATACCGCGATGGTCTCCTCGATCTTGATTATCCGCTTGTGCTCGGCCGGCGTGGTGATCTGGGTAGTGCGTGGCTTCTTGCCAGGCTGCATCCTTCTCCTACCGAGACCGGCCGCATCTGGCTTGCGGGAACCTCCGCCACGCTGGGCCTCCGCCCATTTGCCGCGATCGGTAGCAGTCTGGACGGGAGTCCGCCCGACCTGAAGGGGACGCCCGCCCGGCCCACGCTCGGTAATCTGGATTCGCGGCAGCGGCAACTCGATAATCGATCCCACCGCCGGACGTCCTGGCACGATGGGACGATCGCGCTCGCTGGCGCGCGCGGCAGCGGCCGCCGCCTGCCTGGCCGCAGTCGCTTCCCGAGCTCGTTCGAGCTCGATCTCGAAC
>JAZDLZ010000059.1:0-5421 GCA_043801535.1 Pseudomonadota bacterium | reverse complement strand
TAGGGACAAGGAACCAGGAACTGGAACAGCCCCCCCGGTACGGCTCGCACCTGAATAGGCGGCCGGAATCCCGGATCAAATCAATCGGTTGGCCACCGTCGATCGAGCAATCGCCGTCGACTCTCCGGGACACACCCCTTTTTTCTACCGGAATCCTGGCCAAGGTCTTGACCGTAGCCAGGGTTGGAACGAGGGCTGGAATGGTAGTGGGAGCGGTAGTTGGAATCCTCGGAGGATGCGGCCGCCAGGCAGATAGCCCGGAAGCGGCTTTTGACGCGCTGCAGGTCGTGGCAATGGCAAAGGATTGCCAGGCACTCTATCTACTCCTCGATACCGAGTCACGCTGGGCTCTTGACAGTGTCTGGAAGAACCAGCGTGAGATAGCGAAGACCGTGGAGAGTTTTCCCCCAGAGCTGCGCCAGCGCCATCTGTCGAGGGTGGCAGTAGCGCGAGACAGCAGCACCGCCTCGATGTTCCTGTGTCGGCAGACTGTGGTTCCAGAGCCATTCCGCATCCTTGCCGGACCGACAGGCCTTGGTGTAAGGAAAGAGATCATCCGTAACGATCCGCGGCAAGCTACCGTCATGACCAACTCGGGGCTGGCAGTACCGATGTTTCTTGGCCCCGAAGGACATTGGGGTTGGGCCGGTCTTCGCGAAGCACTCTTTCGCTGGAGGGACGTCACGGCAAACGATCTTGCACGCATCCAAGCCGATGCAAGACTCTACAGCTCAGTCAACAATAGTATTGGCGACAGCAATGCCAACAGCACGAGCATTGGCCTCGGCCTCGGCTTCGATGCCAACCAAGTCGATGCGGCGGCCGCTGATGCGGTTGGCGCGGCACAACCTTGAAGAATGAACCGCCAAGCTCGTCGACCTTGAATAGGAGACCGCATGGAGCGTTCCAGTCGCGGGGGAACAAAAACCAAGGACAGTCAGGTTTCCCTGCCCTTCGAGCACGAGAGAGCTGCTCCTTCAGCTTCGTCGCCCGCGCCGAGCTCGTCGCTGCCTGCGACCGAGAGCCGCGCCTCCTTCGCGAGAAAAAAAGCGACGGAGGGGGCAATCGGGAACCCTCGGCTGCCGGCAGTTGACCGCGAACAGATCCCGGTTCGGCCGAAGACCCTCGAGCAGACTCCCGCGGGTCAGGCGGCGGGTCAGGCGGCCGATCTGATGACGGGTCCCGTGACAGGTGCGGCGGGTCTGATGACGGCTCCAGTGCCAGCGACGGCTCCGGCAACTGCGGAGAGCAACGCTGCCCACCAGGTCGAGTCGAGCGAGGGTGTCAAGCCGGGCGGACGCGACTGCCCGCTCTCGGTCGAGGCAGTGGTGCGCGCCGCTGCCGCGCTCGTTGAAGGTGGGATCGGGATTGTCTGGGTCGAGGGTGAGATCAGCGGCCTGCGCATTCCGGTTTCTGGCCATGCCTACTTCGTCCTCAAGGACGAACGCGCCCAGCTTCCGGCGGTAATGTGGCGCTCGAGCGTGGCGCGCCTTCGTTTCCGCCTGGAGGAAGGCCAGCGGTTCCTGGTGCGCGGCAAGCTCAGCGTCTATCCAGAGCAAGGCAAGCTGCAGATCTACGTGGAGGCCGCCGAGCCTGTCGGCGCTGGTGCGGCAGCTCTGGCGCTGGAGCAATTGAAGAAGCGCCTCGCTGCCGAAGGCCTCTTCGATCCGCAGCGCAAGCGTGCCCTGCCCAGATTGCCTCGCCGAATCGGGGTGGTGACGTCACCGACCGGGGCAGCCATTCGCGACATCGTCAGGACCATCGAACGTCGCTTCCCTGTGCCAATCCTTCTGTCGCCGACACGGGTACAAGGCGAAGGCGCCGCCGCAGAGATCGCTCTTGCTCTCGCCTTGCTTGGACGCATTCCCGGAATCGACGTGGTGATCGTTGGTCGCGGCGGTGGCTCAGCGGAAGACCTTTCCGCATTCAACGAGGAGGTGGTAGTCCGGGCTGTCGTTGCCTGCCCCGTGCCAGTGATCAGCGCCGTCGGCCACGAGATCGACGTCACTCTCGTCGATCTCGCTGCCGATGTTCGTGCTGCCACTCCCACTGCCGCCGGAGAGCTGGCGGTGCCAGAGCGCGACGTTCTCCTTGACACGTTGGGCAAGCTCGAGAAGCAGCTCGAACGCGAGCTCAAGCTCGGCCTTACCATCAGGCGCGGTGACCTCGAGCAGCTTGCCGCCAAGATCGAGAGCCCGCGACGCCGAGTCGAGCGAGAACGCCAGCGCCTCGACGATGCCATCCTGCGAGCAGCCACCTCGACCAGGGCGCGAGTCGCAGCGTGGCACCGTGTTCTGGTAGAACAGGAGCACCGCTTGCTGGCGCTGCATCCCCAGGCTCGGTTAACGCGGGATCGGGCCGTCGTCAAGGAGATGGAGAGCCGCATGACGGTGGCAATGTCGCGCGCGCTCGAGCAACGACGGCAACGACTCGAAAACGCCGGTGCCCGCCTCGACGCGCTGAGCCCGTTGCGGGTATTGGACAGAGGCTATGCGATCGCCCGGACGATCAGCGGGCACGTCGTGACCAGCGCAGCCGCGGTTACTCCTGGAGATCCCCTGGCCGTACGCCTGGCAAACGGCGAGATCGACGTCGAGGTCAAAGCAATCCGCAGCGAATCTTGACCGAAATGGAAGAACGTCACACCAGGCTCGCGGCAGTGATTGGCTGGCCAATCGGGCACTCCTGGTCGCCGAGGATGCACAACGCTGCCTATGCCGCGGCCGGTCTGAACGCGGTCTATCTGGCGCTGCCGGTCAAGCCTCCTCATCTGGCACAGGCGGTGGCAGGTATCAGGGCATTGGGCTTTCTCGGAGCGAGCATCACCGTACCCTTCAAGGTCTCAATCCTGAATCTGTGCGACGAGCTGGACCCGGTCGCTCGGCAGACCGGCGCGGTCAACACCGTCGTACCGACCGCCGCGGGGGCTCTGCGCGGCCACAACACCGACGTGGCGGGCTTTCGCGACGCCCTCGTCGAGGCCGCCCCCGACGTAGTCGACAGCGGCAGGCGTGCGGTGGTTCTCGGTGCCGGAGGAGCGGCTCGAGCAGTCGCATATGCGCTCGGCAAGCTCGGAATACCACGACCAACGATAGTAGCGCGCATCCTTGATCGCGCTCGCAGTCTCGTCGATACTCTCGGCATGGGCGAGGCGCGGCCGTGGACCGCGGCAGAGCTCGCGGCGGCCGTCGCCGGCGCCGGCCTGATCGTCGACGCCACCTCCGCCAGTCTCGACGAGGAAACCGAGCGGCTGGTGCCAGCCTCGGTGCCGCTCGAAATCGCCGCGCAAGATGCGCTGGTCTGCTCACTCGTCTACCATCGCGAGCCCGCCCTTCTGGTGGCGGCGAGACGCCTGGGGATGCGCACGCTCGACGGATCGGCAATGCTGCTGCACCAGGCATTCGAGGCTTTCGAGCTGATGACTGGCACGGCTGCCCCCCGCGAGGCAATGCGTTCGGTGTTGAGCCCGAGCTTGGCCGCGCCAGCAGAAAGTAGACGGGAACGATGACGCCGAAGCGAACGGAATCGCGGCGGTGTCGCCTGCGCATCGAATCACTGGCCTATCGGGGAGACGGTGTAGGTCGTGACGATCGCGGAATGGTCGTCTTCGTACCCGACACGGCTCCTGGCGACGTCGTCGAGGCAATCGTCGAGAGCGAGAGGAAAGGCTTTGCGCGCGCTCGCCTATTGGCGGTTCTCGACCCCTCGCCTGATCGGATCCAGCCTGCCTGCGCCCTCTTCGGCTCTCGGTCCTGCGGTGGATGCCAGTGGCAGCACGTTGCGGTGTCGGCGCAGCTCGCCGCCAAGGAACGAGCAGTACGCGATGCGCTGCGGCACCTGACCACCGCAGTCAGGCCGATAGTCGCACCAGTGCCGGCACACCGCTGGCGCCGGCGCGCTCGCCTGCACTGGACGAGCGAGGGACCGGCAGGAAAGACCCTTCTCGGCTATGCTGCTCGCCGCTCCCATCGGCTTGTCGATCTCCAGTCGTGCCTGCAGCTCGAGCTCCAGCTCGAAGCGGCGCTGCGGATCCTGCGCGCGAACCTGATCCGGGAGCTCACGGGATCTGGCCACGTCGACTTGCTCGTCGGCGGACGTGGAGACGTTCACGTCTCGCTCAGCGGAGCCGGAGCTGCGGCACTGCGCGATCGAGCGCAGGCTACGATCGGCATTGCGGGCATTGCAGGCATAGTCCTGCACGACCGCCAGGAGCAAGCAGGCCTGGTCGTGGGATCAGCGGTCGTCGATCTTGCCGACGGCGAGCGACCGATGCTGGCCAGCGCCGAGGTGTTCGCCCAGGCATCGAGTAGCGGCAACGCCGCCCTGCGCCGCCTGGTGGCACATGCTCTCTCCGGGGAGGGCAAGCGCATTCTCGAGCTCTTTGCTGGCAGCGGGAACTACACCAGAGACTTCGTCTCGGAATCCTCGGTCGCAATGCCGGCGGCCGGCAACCTCTCATCGGCGCGCACCACACCCGAAGCCGCCCGGACCGGAACGGCATCGGTCTTGGCGGTCGAGACCCAGGAGAGTGCCGCGGCCTTGGGCGACAGAAACATGATGGCCAGAGGCGTGGCCGGCCGGGTGCAATGGCTGAACGAACCGGTGGAAGCAGCGACTGCCAGACTGGCGGGCCTTACCCAAGCAGGAGGCGGCGAAAAGCTCGATGCGATCGTCGTCAATCCGCCGAGGACGGGTCTTCCTCCCCGGGTTGCCGCGGACATTGTCGGTTTGAGAGCCGAACGGATCGTCTACGTCTCGTGCGATCCGCCGACCTTGGCCCGGGATCTGGCAGCGCTAACGAAGAGCGATGGCTACGAAACAGCGTCGGTGACTCCGGTGGATCTCATGCCCCAGACGTATCACGTCGAGAGCGTGGTGCTGCTGGAACGCCGATAGGACGGGCCTCGGATTCAGACAGCCCCCCCCGGTACGGCTCGCACCTGAATAGGCGGCCGGGGCACCGACCATTTCGGGTGTGTCCCGATCGGTCAACGGGCTAGCCGTTCTCGGTCCCCTGTCCCTTGTCCCCTGTCCCTTGTTCCTAGTTCCTTGTTCAATTCCGACGACGACGAAGGGAACAAGGAACTAGGGACAAGGAACCAGGAACTGGAACAGCCCCCCCCGGTACGGCTCGCACCTGAATAGGCGGCCGGGGCACCGACCATTTCGGGTGTGTCCCGATCGGTCAACGGGCTAGCCGTTCTCGGTCCCCTGTCCCTTGTTCCTAGTTCCTTGTTCAATTCCGACGACGACGAAGGGAACAAGGAACTAGGGACTTCGGCGCCGGCCTCAAACGGATCCACTGGCGGCGGTTTTGGAGATCCACTGACGGTTGCTGTGATTGTGGTTGGAGGCAGGGTCCCTATCGGTACCAGGTCCTGCACGTTCGGTGAGCAGTCGTTCTTGGTAGGGGATCCCTCG
>JAZDLZ010000051.1:0-2054 GCA_043801535.1 Pseudomonadota bacterium | reverse complement strand
CACGATCACGCCATTGACGCCATTGACGCCGGTGACAAAGCCGCTGCCGTGTCCAGCGTCGGGCCTCGCCACCTTGATGCGCTGTCCGCGAAGAGTATAGTCCGCCGTGCCGACATTACCGACGGAGAACACCCGCACCGTGGCAGCATCGACCCGCCCGTACTTCACCTCGAGCTTCGGGGACGGTTGCGGTTGCTGGGCAACTGCCGAGGAAGGCAGCAGAGCTGTCGCCACCAACAGAGCAGACTGCAAGGCGACGACGACAGAGGCGAAAGGAGAATCGGCTTGATAACCCATGGTACTAGAAACCCTCGTACGCAAGACGACCCCAATAGCGGACGTGGCCATCACTCGAGACTGCGCAGCTCGAGTAGCCACCAGCATTCACAGTGGTGTGACTCTGGTCTGAATAATCCGTGCACTCGCCATTTAGGCTGCAATTCCCCCAGCAGATGACAAAGCCATCTTGTCGGAGTGCGCAGTTGTGATTGTCGCCGGCGCTGACCGCGATGAAGTCGGTACCGCTAGGCCAATCATACGGGTCGGAATAGCGATTCCCCCAACACGCGAGGGAGCCATCCTTCTTCAAGGCGCAGGTGTGCTCGTACCCGCAGGTGACTGCCACAAAGTCGGTGCCACCTGGAGCGCTTGCTTGTCCCCAAGTGTCTCTGCCCCAGCATACGACAGCGCCGCTGTTTTTGACCGCGCAACTGTGCCGCCAACCTCCGGCGACGGAAACAAAGTCGGTACCGTCAGGTGGGCTGGCCTGCGCATAGTCGTCGCCTCCCCAGCAAGCCAGAGAACCATCGCTCTTCACTGCACAGGCGTGGCTATCACCAGCAGCGATCGAAGCAAAGTCGTTTCCATCCGGGGGCGCGAATTTTTTTGGTCCCCAACACAGGATCGAGCCGCTTCTCTTCAGAGCGCAGCTATAGTCAACGCCGACGTCAATGGCGACAAAGTCGTAGCCGCTCGGTGACCAGGTCAGCTCACCATCTTCTTCGCCGACACAGAAGACCGATCCGTCCATCGCGACCCAGCATAGATGCCGGTTGCTGATCGCGGCGGCAACTGCGCCATAGCAGTCCACCACCACGTTGGTCACGTCGGCACCGCCAACAGTGCCGGAAGCGTTTTCCACTATGCAGAATTCGCCCGGGTTCGTTGGTGGTACGAGCACCTCGAGGGAATAGGTGCTTTCGTCGAGAAGCTTCCTGGGGAAGACGAACGGTCCGTTGGCGGTTATCGTCACCGAGTCGCCGTCATCTCTGCCAAGAGTGACCGAATTGGTGCCAGCAAGCCCGATGACCATCCCGCCGACCGAATAGTAGTTGTCGGTGCAGGCAACAACGATCCTCGACTCGTCGTCCGCGACAACGGTCGCGAAGCCGCCGTCAACCTCGCAGGTCTGGTTGGGACTGATGGGCTGCGCGAGCACCGAGACAGCATAGGTACTGCCGTCTACCAATCCGGTCGGGAAGAGAAACTGTCCGTTCTTGTCGACCGTAACGGTCTCGAAGCCATTGAATAGATCGACGGAATTGCCCGGCGCCAGACCCGATACGGTACCGCCGACCCGATGGCTGACGATCCTACAGTATGTCCTTATTAGAGAGCCGTTGCGCTCCCCAGCGGTTCCGCTCCCGTCGTAGACTCCGCAATCCTGGCGCGGCATCGTGGGCTCGAAGAGCACCGTAACCGAGTAGGCGTCGCCCTCGGCGAGAGGGGTCGGGAAAAAGAAAGCACCATCGGAATCGACAACCAGCTCGTCTTCCTGGTTATTCTGCAGCACCAGCACGTTTCCCGGTTCGAGCCCTTGCACGACCACGCCGATCGAGAACATTCTCGACTTGCTGTCACTGTTGCATCCTCCGCCTCCCGCCAGCAGCAAAGCCGCCACACCGATAGTAGCTGTTGCCAAGCGTCTCATCGTACCAATCTCCTGGCTCCTGGTTCCACACCGATTCAAGCCGCGCACGGTAGCAGATCAAGCGAATCCCAGACAAGTGGTCACTATTTCCACGTGCCAAACGCCTTCCCTCCGGCATTGCCGG
>JAZDLZ010000039.1:0-9821 GCA_043801535.1 Pseudomonadota bacterium | reverse complement strand
GAGGACCAAAGACCGAGAACGGCCTGCGCTCCCTCGGGTGCCTTGTCATGTCCATCCGACCGAGATACGTCCACGTCGGGTATCGCTGACGCTCTGGTTTCGCCGCCATCGACGGGGACCAACGAGCAACGATCACACCTGGCAATAGCATACCATTGGGCAATGCGAACAGTTCTGTAGTATCTTGCCGCCGGCTGTTGTTGGCTTGTACTAGGATCCAAACCAGGAGAACGTGGACGAGAGCACCTCGAATTCGAGCGATTGCGGCAGTTCGGTTCGTGCTGCTGGTGCTCGCGCCGTTTCTCGGCTGCGGTGAGCGCGAGAAAAAAGCTCCCGACGCGGCCAGGTATGCGGCCAGGTATGCGGCCAGATATGCGGGTAGTGCGACCTATCAGGTAACTCACTACGACTACACCTTTGATCTCACTACCCGCGAAGCGACCTCGACCGTCTCCCTGCGGTTGGTAACCGCGGGCGATTGTATTTCCATCGGCTATCGTCCCGACGAGAAGAAAAACGTCCGGTTTTTCGACAAGGACGCGCGAGAGGTCGTCATCGCCAACGACATTCTCACTGCCTGCGACGGTGATTCGCTTGGATGGGCGAGCGGATCCGAGATCGAGCTGTCCGTCTCGCTGACTGTGCCGGCAGTAACGCTCGTCGACGCGGCGCGCAATTCCACCGATGTCGGCTACTCGGTGAAGAAGGATCGGGAGGGAAGGGACTTCAGCTACCTGTTCAGCTGGTTTGGTGGCTGCGATCGATTCGGTCCGTGCGATCCGAGCCCAGGCTACTTTGCGACCTACCGGTTCACCATCCACCACCCTGCGGGCACCACGGTTCTGTGCCCTGGCGTGGTGGTGTCCGCCACCGGCACCAACAAGACGACCTGCGAGCTCACGGAGCCCGCCCCGACCTACAGCGCCTTCTCTTTCATGGCTGGCTCGAGTTGGAAAAGAATCGATCTCGGGACCGCCGGCAACATCAAGCTCGTGCTCTACGACATGCCCGACTCGGGTCTCACCGCGATCCTCGGCGAAAACAAGATTGGCGAGGTGTTCGCGGGATTCCTTCGCTGGATGGAAGAAAACGTCGGACCGTTCCCGTTCGGACACGAGCTACGCTACGTGGTGGCTCCGATCGCATGGGGAGCATTCGAGCATCCCACCAACATCGTCGTAATGGAGACGATGCCGGCATCACTGGCGGCGAGAGGGGTTTCCGGGGCGCGCCAGGCAACGGTGATCCGGCGAATCCTCACCCACGAGACTGCCCATCACTGGGCCGGCAACCTGCTCACTCTGAGAGGCATCCACGACTACGTCTGGAAAGAGGCGATGGCCGAGTACCTTACCTATCTCTACGAAGAAGCAAGGTACGGAGCAGCTTCCGCGGCGGAGTTTCCGGCGAATTGGAAAGCCATGTCGCAGCATGCCCAGTTCTATCCGGTTCCTCGGGATATGCCGGCCCTGATCGCATACGCAGGCCACGTCTACGGTTCCGGACCGATGATCTTCTTCCGCCAACTCGAAGTCCGGTTCGGCCGCGACAAGGTCTTCGCCGCCGTCAAGGGACTGCTCAAGAACAGAGGCGTCGCCTCGGTGGATGACATCAAGACTGCGCTCGCCACCTCGATTGGCGAGAATCTCGACCACTACTTCGAAACCTGGGTCTACGGTACTGGCAAGCCAGCCTGGCCGATTGCCACTGCCACGGTCGCCCCTGCTGGCGGCGGCGCCAAGAGAGTCGAGGTCGCGCTGAGCACCGCCGACCGCGTCAAGCGTGGCTGCAAGTTCAGCGTGCTGCTCACCGGCGCAAAACGGCCTGCCAATCAGCTCGTCGCTGGTCCCTTCGATTTTGGTTTCCTCGGAGAAAAGGCACCTGCTCTGGTCACCGCAAACCCGCCTTTTGTCGTAACCGGGAGCTCGATCGACTCCAGACACGAGTGCCTTGCTTTCGCTCCGCCCCCGCCCCCGCCCCAGTCTACGCCTCAGTCCCAGTCTCCACCCCGATCCCAGTCTACGCCCCAGCGCCAGTCACAGTCACAGGATCAAGAGCGGTGATGGCAAAGGTGGCGCGATAACCCATAGCTGCTCGCGAGCACGAGTCATGGCCACGTAGAGACGTCGTTTGGCATCCGGCGTGCTCGGGTAGATCATCGCCGACGCGTCCGGAATGACCACGTAGTCGAATTCCAGTCCCTTGACTTCCGCCACCGCGGCAACTTCAATGCCCGGTGCGAACGAGAAGTCACCGTTCTCGACCAGGCCGCAGTCGAAGGCCTGGCGCAACACCGCGAAAAGCGCCGCGGCTTCCTCGGCATTGCCGGCCAGGATGGCTATTCGGGCGAACGGCTCGCGCTCGAGAAGCGCTGGCAACACCTCGCTGAGGATCACTATTCTGTGCCCAGGACCGTCGACTGTCGATAGCAGCACTGGTGCGCCATTACGGTCGCCGCCATTCCCAACGGGGCTCCCGCCGCCAGGAGTCGGCTCGCCGGGGCTTGGACGAAGCTTGGCTGCCAGGCGGACCACCGAGGCGGGGCACCGGTATCCTACTGGCAAGTGTACAGTGTCCGATTCCGTCGCCTCGAGAGCACGGAGAATCGCCGGCCAGCCGGCGAAGTCAACGGTAGGGTCGATCTGCTGTCCGGGATCGCCGGCAACGATCGCTATCCCACTGGGGGCCAGCGCACCAGCCAGCGCCGCCAACTCGACCGGCGCCAGCTCCTGAGCCTCGTCGACGACCAGCCAGCGCACTCCGTTCTTCGGACGCTGCCCGCCGACGGCAAGTCGGTGGAGACCGAGAAGCAAGGCGAAGTCCTCCTGATCCAGGCTTCCAGCGATGCTGGCCGGAGTTCCTTCGTCGAGTGGGCGGCCATCGAGAGTCGTGCGCCGCGCGGCATCGACGTGAGCAAAGGTCTTCTCGTCCGTGTCTTCGAGTTGGCGGCGAGTGTGGCGAAGAAGATCCTCGAGAGCGCTCGCCGACAGGGCACCCGCCGAGGTCGCCACTGCCCGCTCCAGGAGATCCCGATCGCCGAGGAGCAACAAGAGCGAGTCGTAGACCCGACCCAACGACGCGATCGTTTGCTCGAGAGTCCGGCGAGCCGCCGGCGACCGCAGGGAAGAGTCTTGTCGAAACAACGCTCGGGCAGCGGTCCGAAAACTATCTTGTAGGCTCGGTCCGTCGTGCTCCTCGAAGCAGATCCCTCGCGCCTGCGGCGCACCTTCGGACACGAAGGTCGGGAAGGTCGGGAAGGTCGTGTTGCTGGTGCTCGCACGCGGATCGGATCGGGCATGGGCAGCACGGATCGCGCTTTCATAGCAGGCGACAAACGCCCCTCTGGCAGCGATCTTCCGATCGGCCTTCTTGGCAAGCAGCTCACCCATCCGCGCGATCGCCGCGGGAAGCTGGGCATAGAGGGCGGGATGACGCTTGAAGCGCACTACCGAGGCGGGGGCGTCGTGGTTCACTCGGGTGGGCAGCTTCGGAATGCGTTTGCGTGCCCGCGCTTCCAGCCAGGTGTCGATCGTCCTGACGGCGATTGTCGGATAGCCGAGCTCGGCCACGAGCCGTGTTGCCAGCCGTGCCAGGCCTTGCTCGGGCACCACTACCAAGGCGCCCCCCCGGCTCGGGTCTCCGGCGTGCTCGACAGCGTTGCCGTCGCTGGCCACGCTGCGGCGATCACTCTTTCTCAACAGCCAGGCAAGCCGATGGAGCGCCACCGTGGTCTTCCCACACCCGGCGTCGCCGAGCACCAGCAGCGATCGATCGGTGGCTGCCTCGACTGCAGAGCGCTGGTGCTCGTCCAGGTGAATCGAGGTAGTTGCAGGCTGCACCATCGCGCCAGTCCCGAGCTGTGTTGGACCAGTCCGACCATCTGCAAGAACACCCGTCGTATCCACAGCCGTGAATCTGATCGGGGAGCGCTCCTCCTGCCAAATGCCGTCGCAATTCCGAACGAACGACTCGCTCTGGGTCTCGATTCTGCTCAAGACGCCGTCGCGAAAAGCCACGAACCTCTTGCGCAGCAGGGTGCCTGCAACGACGCGTTCGCCGTCGGCGTCGTCCTCTTCTTCGTATTCTTCCCCTTCGGCACAGCGGAAGCACACTCTCGCCAACGGACTGATCCGACTGTCGACCAAGCAGATACCTCGCCGAGGATCGAGAAGCGTGCCGGCGCCAAGCAGCACGTCCCGCTCTCCTCGCTGGGTCTGAATGGTGAGATGGGCGAAGTATGGGTCGCCAGCCGAGACCGTGCCTGCCAGAGCACGCTGTTCGTTCCTTCGCTCGAGAACGGCAAGTCGATTGGCGTCGTCCCGCAGGCTGTCTCGGACTATCTTGGCAAGACGCTCTTCTTCTTGGACAGTCCTATGCACCGTGTTTCTTGGCCAGGATCAGCCGCACAAAGGTGTCGGCCACGAGACTGCTAATCGCTGCCAGCACCTCCGTCGCCTTCTTTGGTACTGCCGATTCTGTTTCTCCGTAGAGGAATGCGACTGGCCGGCCTCGGACATATATGGGAGCCATTGCCACCCCACCAGGCCAATCGCTACTCTCTTCGATGTCGGCAACGAAACGCTCCTCCACCGGACGGTGTTCCAGGATTCCGTCGAATGGATTGCCGGCAGCAACTGTTCGCCGGAACACCGAAGGACCTTCGAGCGATACCCGTAGCGTGGCAATACTGTCGCGTCGCACGCCCAACCCGTGGCCATCCCAGCCGACCAATTCGTCTCTCTGCACCGAGAACAGCACCACGCGCCGGAAAAAGGAGCCGAGAATGCCCAGGACTATCGGAGGTACTTGTTTTCGATCGGTTACTGACGCGAGCTGGGCAGCAACACCCTCGAGACCAGCCATCGGAGCAGGAGTCTCGAGCTCACCGAGCTCACCGAGCTCCCAGCCAGCCTCGGCCAAACACGAGGCGGTTTCTTGTCCCGTGACGGTCAGCGTCTTGCTGGCGGCTGATGCGGACGATTGCTGCTCGGTATTGCCGGGAGCCAGCGACGAGTTGCTGCCTGATTCGTTCCTGCTCGCTGCCAGGTCTTCGCCGTCTGTTCCTCGCGTTCGGCTGCTCGACAAGTCTTCTGGCGCGCCACCTCCTTGCCCGGGCGTTGTGCCCTCGTCGAGGTACTGTGCCGAAGAGCTGCCGTCTTCCGTCTGGTATTGCTGTTCGGTCTTCGACTCGCTGTTGCGGTCCGGCAATACCAGCTCGAAGCCGCCTTTGGTGCTCGGCGAATCGCCAGCAGCGGGGGGCTGTCGATCCTCCGCTGACAACTGCGGGGTAGCCTGGCTACCAGCATTTTCGTCGGCGACTGCACCCGCGACCGACGCGACCGGCACGTCCGACACGAACTCCGAAGATGCGGGTCCACGCGGCGCCGGTGTCGGTTGCCCTTCTTCGGAGGCTCCTGGGGAGGCTCCTGGGGGGGCTCCTGGGGGGGCTCCTGGGGGGGGTGCTCCAGGTGCATTCGCAACCGCCTGCTGCTCGGACTGTATTCCGCTGCTGATAGTCGGCTGTTCTGGCAGCAACACCTGGACGGAAGCCTCGCCGTCATCAGCTGGACCGCGAGACGACGAAGCCTTGTTCGAGACCGAGACGCCGAGATTCGGCCACGGGGCTGCTCTCGATGCGGCCGTGGAGACTGGAGCGTTGTCTACCGGAATCTGCGCCGGATACGGAGCAGTGCGAGAAGGAACGGCGGCAGGTGGCCTGGCCGCCTGCTGTGCGGGAATCCCACTCACTGGAGTAATACGACCGATAGCACTGCCAACGACCCGAGGAGCAGCCTCCTTGCCGAACGCTTGCACGCCACTGGCTGGCGTCGGGCTCCTGCCCATTGCGCCCGGCCTGCTTCCGGTAGCGCCTCCGGGCATTCCAGGCGTGCCAGGCGTGCCGCCGGGATGAGCCGGCACTCCACGAACTGGGGTGATACGGGCAATCGCGCTTCCTTGAGCTCGGGGAGCTCCACCGGGAGGAGCGTGGATTGGCACCCCACTCGTTGGGGTTTGGCTGTGGCCTGCTCGGGGCGCCTCACCGGTTCCTGTCGTCTCTGGCCCACCCATGACAGGAACCCCAGCAAACGGTGTGGTGCGACCGACACTGACGCCAACGCCTACTCCTGGATAGCCTGGAGGCAGCATGCTGCCGCCTCCAGAAACCCCCGGCAGGGCTCCTCCTCCCCCGGTAGCCTGGTTCGGTCCAGTACGCATCGACGCACCCGTAGCCGGCACGAACGGAGGCTGGTTTGGCTGCACCAAGCCTTCCTGGATAGCCTGGTACTGACCGCTATCGCCAGGACGATAGAGCTCTCCAGACTGTACCGGGGACACAGGGAATCGGCCAGGGCCCGCCGCGGCTACCCCGATCCCACCGGGCGGATAGGTGCTTGGTCTCCTTGGCGACATGCCCGGGTCTCCGGGGGGATACGCGGGGGGATACGCGGCGGGCACTCCTTGTGGAATACCGCCGCCGCCGGGCGGATAGGTGCTTGGTCTCCTCGGCGACATGCCCGGGTCTATGGGATGTGGGTAGGCTCCCGGCATTCCTTGAGGCGGCACGTTGCCGCCTGGATGATACGGAGGATAGGTGTCTGGTCTCCGCTGAAGCACACCCGCATCCCCTTGATGTGGGTAGGCTCCCGGCATTCCTTGAGGCACCCCCCCCACCGAAGGAATACCTTGCTGTCCTTGCTGTCCTGGGGCGCCGTATGCCGGCGCAGGAGGATAGTATCCCGGTGCAGTTGGATAGGCCACTGGCTGGCCGACGCCGGGCAGCAGCTGTCCGGGGCTCTGCCCTCCCGGAATGGCATGGTAGCCATGGACAGGGGTCGTTTGGTTTGGTGGATAGGGGTAGCCCGGCGGCGCGCCAGTCACATTCGTCGGAAACGCGTTTGCTGGTGCAGGAGATGGCTGTCTTGGAGTCGGCTGGGCATTTGCAGATCCCATCATCCCGTGAGCGACTCCCATGCCAGAAGGCGACTGTCCAGTCGGAGGAGCTCCACCCGGGTGGCTACCTGGCTGCCTGCCCTGTGTATACGGATAGTTATTGGCGGCTGGCGCAGAGGCACTGCCAGTGCCCTGTCCTACCTGACTCCCCCCAGGCTGGCGCAGGCCACTGGCAGGCGCATGTCCAGCGGACGACACCGTTGCGCTCGAGCTCACCTTCGATTGAGAGGCGCCAGCGCCAGCAGTACCAGAACCCGGGAACGTTGGCATGGACACAGAGGGCATGATTCCGGCAAGATTCACTCCACCATCACTGCCAGACGACGCCTTGTCTGATACCCTGCCACTTCCGTCTCGCTCCTCTTGATTCCCAGCCTTGGCAGGATGTTTCTTTCTGCCGGAGAATTCTGGTTTGGGCCATACCTTCCCAGCGATCAGAGACTTCAGCCTGCCCGGCATTCCTACCTGGTATCCCCGGAGCAAGAGGTGAGCGAGCCGCATCTCAGTGGCGACGTTCACGATAAGGCGGCATCCGGTTATGAAACCGACCTCGTCGATCACCCGAATGTTCGTCGGATCGTGGACGAGAATGTCGAGTGCACGCGCTTGCAGGCGGAAAGGAACGACGCGGTACGATTCTGCCTGATCTCGACGGAGTAGATCCAAGGCCTCGGCCATGGGCTCGGCGAAGATATCTACGCGATTCCGTATTCCGTGGGCTCGTTCGATGTAGGGCTGCAGCTTCTTTTCGTCGACCGCCCCAGTCTCGAGCAGGTTGGTATCGAAGGACCCACCATACAGCGACTGCGACTGATAGACCTCTTCGACGGTGTCCTCGTCAACGACACCGTCAGCGATGAGAAGCTCAGCCAGACGCACTAATGCATCGTAGCGCACGGCCGCACGATCGTCATCTAGTGATTGATACGGACCCGAGGCCGTGTGAACGTCCCAATTGAAAACCTCTCAATTGATAGGTATATGGCTTTCATGTTGGCGAAGGCGATTACCACCTCCGAGGACGCCATCCCATCCGATGGGACCGACGAAACCAGAGGGTGCCCTTCCGATGACGCCCGCACCTTCGAAAACGAAAACGAAAACGAAAACGGAGAGGAGGGACGGGCGAACCGAGAGTCCGCAATCGTGGGCGATCCTGGCGTGGCCACAACACCGCCCAGTGGCAGGGACTACGAGAGCTCCCAGACAGCGTTCAGGCAGACGTTCCTCGAGAGTGTTCCGCTACCCGCCGACGCGTTCGTCATTGGGGAGCCAATCCAGGTCGTCGCCATTGGGATGGACACTGCTCGCCATCCCCGCCTGCTCGCGCAATGTATACGAAACGGCCAGGCCCACGACGTCGGACTCGTGAATGTCTGCTTCCCGATTCGTTCGCCTGGCGCCGTACATGTAGCAGCCTACCGTCGATGGCTAGGCCTCGATCCCGAACCAGCTTGTTGGCGCGCGGTCCGAGCTTGCGCCGCCCGCCACAAAGCTGCCGTCAACGATGTTCCGCTCGACAGACGCTGCGCTCTCGTGGTCTTGGCAGTCCAGGGCCGGGGAGCAAGATGTCGAGTCCTGGGCAGCGAACGCGAGATCAGCTTGCGCAGCCGGATCCCGCGGGAAGTCGTCCCCGGTTACATCGTTACTGTCGAGCCACGAAAGCAGTGGAGCTATGCTGGCCACCCCTATCTGGCAGCCACGATCCTCGACTCGCGGCTCGACGTGGCAGCGCTGCAGCTCACCCCGCTCGAGCTGTTGCCACGCACGACCTGGGATCCGCGCTCCTGGCAGCACAGCAAGACCCTCGCCGCTCTCGGAAGCTGGGCAGCCTCTTTTCTCGGACACGGCACCCGGACCGAGCTCGAGCTCGAGCGCGCCTTCGTCGGCGAATCTGTGGCTTCCTGTGCCGCTGGCGAGCCAACACCAAAGGAACGCAGTCTCGATCCGTTCGTCCAGATCGGTCGGCTGCGCCGGACAGGGGAGCAGACCAAGGCGCGCCGGCTCCTGATGGATCTGGTTGCCCAGGACCTCAGATCCATCCAAGCCCACGCCATGCTCGGCAACCAGACACTAGAGCTCGAGCTCGAGCCCCAGGATGCACTCCGCCACTACGAGGTTGGCGCACGCATCGGTGAGCTCTCCCTCGAAAAGGATTTCAATGGAATTCTCCCTTGGCGTTGGGCTGGCAATCGTGCGTTTCTTGCCTGCCTGCGCGGTCTCGGAATCTGCCAATGGCGGCTGAAGCGAAACAACGAGGCGGCCAACACAATGCTGCGTCTCCTTGCCTTCGATCCAGACAATGGCCACGATGCCTGCCTGCTTCTTTCCCACATCCAGCTGGGTCGTCCATGGACTCCGTACCTGCCGCAGGCACGCTGGCCGGAAGATGACGGCGCCTGATAATAGGTTTGGAGCCGCCCACCTGAGACAAAGCGTCCCAACCTCGAGATTGCCGCCCGCGGGCAACAGAATCCCCAGTCATCAATGACTTGCACTGCAAGACGGCGACGGAAACGGGCGTGATGAGATCAAGTGACTCACCCGTTTCCGAGGACCACAAAGGCAGAGAAGGCAAGGTCGTACTGATGTAACGACGACGTCATTCAGTCATTGGCATCCGGTTTGCTAAGTGTGACCGCGACTACGGAGGAAACGGTTGACTAGAACCGGCGAAAAGGCTCCCTCCTCAGCTGTATGCCCGCACAGCTGGCCGGTACTGGCAATGGTGTCCTCCGTGGACAAAACGGTGGTGCCCCGCTCGGATGGCTAGTCCATCCGACGGGTGATGCCGCCCTGCCAAGCGGCAGGTGGCGGCCGGCAGTTTCAGAGCCAGGTCTGAAGCGGCCAGCCGCCGCCTGCCAACTGGC
>JAZDLZ010000019.1:0-10498 GCA_043801535.1 Pseudomonadota bacterium | reverse complement strand
GAAGATGCCAGCCACGCACCACCACGAGCCGTCGCGCTCGACGCGCACGATTGACGGGATGCCAAGACCGCCGCGCACTACGAGCAGCGTCCCGGGGCGATGCGGGTAGGGAACTTCGCCGATTCCTTCGATGTACTCGATAACCGCTTCGTCTGTTAACCGATCAGTCATTCTGGAATCCCTTGTCGATATTGCGCTGGTAGTCGCCAGCCATTGCTGGCTAGCGCGTCGATGATTTCTCGAGCCTTCTCGAAGGTGATTCCCTCGGAATCGACGCCGTGCTTGGAGAGCAGATGAGCCTGCTTGTACGTGCAGAGTCCTGCACGCGAGCGCTCGATGAGCCGTCCGATGAGAGCGGAGGCTTGCCCCCGGGAGAAGTGCTCGGGCAGGCCGGCCACTTTGAAGCGCTCGAGGATTTCGCGCTGTTTTTCCGACGCTGGCAGATTCGCATAGGCAGTGCGCTTCGGCGCGCAGCGGAGTACCTGGAAAGGGTCAACGGCGGTAGCACGGTAGCGCGCCTGGGCGAGCACCCGCTTGCGCTCCTCGACTGCAATCTGGTCGCGGGCCTGGTCGATTGCCTCGTGGACGAGCTGCTCTGGCTTCTCCAGGAGGAGCTTCTTGGCGCGCGCAAGCACCTCGGGCGGCTCGTTCCCGCCGAGGATATCCGACGGACAGACGAGGGAATGCTTGCCCGCGTTGCCCGCGAAATCGAGCACCAGGAGGTCGCTCTTGCCCGGGGCGAGCCGGGTGCCCCGGCCGATCATCTGCGTGTAGAGCGCTCGGCTCTGCGTCGGCCGAGCGACGGCCACGCACGAGATCGACGGGCAGTCGAAGCCCTCGGTGAAGAGGGCGCAGTTGACCAGGTACTGGTAGTCGCCTCGGGAGAAGGCCTCGAGCACTGCGCGGCGGTGCTCGCTGTCGGCTGAGCCATCGAGGGCAATGCTTCTTCCTGGCGCGTAGCGCTCGAGCACCTGTACGAGCGCCTGCGCGTGCGCTACGCTCGAGGCGAACACCAGCGTCTGGCGATCGCCGGCGAGCTCGACGAGAGGCGCAGCCACTCCGTGGAGATTGCCCTCCTGCTCGAGCACTCGCGACAGCGCGCCGACCTCGAAGTCCCCGTAGGTGGTCTTGACTTGACGCAGGTCGAGTCCCTCGACGTCGACGGTATGCTGTACGATCGGGCTGAGGTATCCGTCGTCAATGGCGTCGCGAATCTCGTACTGATACGCCACTGATTGGAAGACCTTGGCGAGCATGCTCCCGTCGCCGCGGTCTGGCGTTGCGGTGACGCCGAGGATGCGCGCCGACGTGAAGTACCGGAGGATGGCCAGGTAGGAACTGGCAATCGCATGGTGCGCCTCGTCGACGACGACTAGCGCGAAGGCTTCTGGCGCGAAGGCCTCGCGTCGGGCTGGACGTGCCAGCGTTGCCACCGATGCCACGATGACATCAGGCATGAATAGCGGCGCCACGCGCTGGTCGGCCTGCTCGATTGCCGCGGTAAGCCCGGCAGCCTCAATTTTCGTGACTGCCTGGTGGAGCAGCTCCTCTCGGTGAGCGAGCACGAGGATCCGACCTATCCGCCGGCACCGCTTGGCCACCTCGGCGAACACAATGGTTTTGCCAGTGCCCGTCGGCAGTACCAGCAGCGTCGAGCGATGCGTTGCAAGCTCGCGGAGCACAGCCTCGATGGACTCGGATTGATACGGTCGGAATTCGATCATCCGAATAGCCCTAGCTGCGTCGAGCCCAGGCAATGCGGGGAAAACCAGATGCGCTCGCGCTTGCCGTTTCCCGACCGGCCGTAGCCAACGCCGGCATCCCACTGCCAAGTCGACCACGACGCCGGCATCTCGTGCTCGCCCTCGTATCCACACAGAGCGATCCGCAGCAACGGGTCGTCGCCATGCGCCACGGCCCAATTCCGGACAGCATGCGCGACGGAAAGCGAGTCTACGGAGTAGAGCCCGTCGCGGCGATTCGCGGTGTCGGCGTAGGGAGGATCGAGGAAGACGCCAGTCAATCCCCGCCCGGTCGTCACCGACGGTCCGCAGACACGCGACCAATCCCCCGAGCAGACCCGCACATGACGCAGCCGATCAGAGAGGGCCTGAAACCACGGCAGCAAGCGATCGTGGACGCGCTTGCGATTCACGCCCTGGCCTGCGTCCCCGAGGTGGACGAGCTTGCGATTCACGCCCCGTGCGTCCCCGAGGTGGACGAGCTTGCGATGCACGACCTGCCACGGCCCGACGCCAGAGCAAAACCCGCCGCCGATCCAGCAGCACAGACCCCAGTTCCACCATCCAGCGATTTTCGGATCGTGCCAGTCCGGGTCGCCCTCGAGCTGCTCGCGCAAGGAATCCTTCTGCTGCACGAGCCAGGCATGACGTGCATGCAAGTCGTTCTCATTGACTGGCCAATCCGCATGCTCGGCAGTCTTCGACGGAGACAGCTTGATCGCACGCCAGAAATTGCTCACCATCCCGTCGGCGTCGTTGATCGTCTCGGTGCCGTCGATAGGTTCCGGCCGACGGAAAAGTACTGCGCCAGAGCCGAAGAAGGGCTCGACGTAGTTCCGCACCGCGCCGAGCCGAGCCCAGACTTCCGCCGCGGCTTTCCGTTTCCCGCCGAAATAGGAGAATGGGGATTCTAGCTCGATGGTCAAAGCAGCATCTCCTGGCGAAGTCGTTCGATGGCTGCCGCACACCATTTTTCCTCACGCTCGATGCCGATGGCTCGACGAATGGTGATGCCCGCACGCTCATCGGAGTAGTAGGGAGCGGGGAGAGTCACGGTTGCTCATCGGCGATTGCCTGCAAAGCAAGCCCCATGATGTCGAGCCCCGACCCCGCACGCCACGCCGCCGACGCTGCCGACTCCGCCGACTCTGCCGACTCTGCCGACTCTGCTGCCGCCGTCGACGCGTGCCACACCGACGCTGACGCCGCCCGCACCGACGCTGACGCCCGCATCGACGCTGACGACTCCTCCGCCCACGCCTCCGCCGCCCACGAGGCAGACTGCGCCGACATCGACCGCGCCGACGCTGACGCCCGCACCAACGCTGACGCCTCCTCCGACGCCGACGCTGCCGACCTATCCTCCCCGGAGAGCCACCGCTCTGCCCAGGCGCGCCACGCCGACTCGCGGCACACCTCCCGGGCGCAGCAGATCGCCCAACGCACTCGCTGGGCCGGCGTCACGCGGGGTAGCTCCGCGGGCTCTACGAGCATCAGCTCGTGGCAGCCGACCTTGGTCACGTCCTCGGCTACTACCTCTCCCTCTGCCCACCACGCCCGCCCGTCGGGAAGCAGGCAGGCATGGATTGGGTCCAGGAGCACTGCCTGGAGCGGACTCCGATAGGCGTGATACAGGCCTGCTTTGCAGAGGTGGTTGCCGTCGAGCTTCGGTGGCCACGTCCCGACGGGGAGCCACAGCGTCTCCCCGACCTTCCCCCGCCGGGTGTAGCAGTCGATGTCCGTCAGCTTGATCAAGCGCATGATTCCTCCGCGATGTCCGAGTCAAAGCGTGGTTGAGCCATCTGTTAGCCTCTGATCCCAAACAGTGTTTCTTGCGCCAGTCTCCTAGCAGCGATCTCGCAGTAGCGCTCGCTGATTTCGATACCGATGGCGCGGCGCCCGCTTTCCTTCGCGGCTACCAGCGTGGTTCCCGAACCCATAAAAGGATCGGTAATCACTGGTCCGGACACGAATCCGAGGCACCACTTCATCAAGCTGACCGGCTTCTGTGTTGGGTGCCGTCGCTTGCCGTCCGGGTTGCGATCCTCAAGCCAAGACTTCGCCGGTCGGTCGAGATTCGTCCAGGCCAGTTCTAGATCGGCCATCGTCGGCATGCGCGATGATTTCTCCCACGCAAGCCAACAACGCGACGGCGGAAGCGAATAGTAATTCCCGCCCCACACGATCGCTTCGGACGCCGGCTGCATCAACCCCGCAAGGTCGGGAAAGGTTTCCTGGTCCCAGCGCTTAGCTTCGACGTACATCGGATCGCTTGCCCATGTTCCGCCAGACCAGCGATCGCCGAGCCCATACGGGGGATCGGTGACGATCGTGGTCCGCGAAACCAGCGGCAACACGTCGCGGCAATCTCCGTGGTAGATCGTGATGCCCGCGTGGTCGTAGTACGGAGTGGGCATCTGTTAACCTCGCTCCGTTTTTCTCTCGCTGTTTACCAGCACGACCGTCGTAGTTTCCAGGATCTCTGCGACGCTGACCGCCCGATCGCCCCACTCCTCCCAGCGATGGGCTGCCATCTCCATGGCGCGCTGGATGCCGAGCGCCAAATGCCGACTCATGTCGATTGGATCGTCGATACTCATTCGATCGCCTCTCGAATCTCGATCCGTACCGAGTACTGTAGTGTTTGTTGTTGTGCGTACTCCCACCGCACTCGAGGATCTGCATCGTCGACATGGAGGATCTCCGCTGCGATCTCGTCGCGAATCGCCTTGAAACTGCCGGCGAGATTGTCGTCGTCGAGGGTCTTCTTGCCGAGTCGCACGAGTCGCACGACGGCTGGTAGCGTAGCGATCGGCTTTCCCTCGGCACGCCAAGCCCAGTAGACAGCGTGCCGCTGCGCCTTGAATCTCTTGGCTCGATTAGCCCAATGTCCTCGGAGATTGAGCTCACTCTCGATTTTGATCGGTACACTGATCGTGATCATCGGATTGCCTCGTCGATACGGCACGCGAGGCACCGCTCGCAATCGTCGTCGTGACTCTCTGCGTCGTGGGCACAGCCGCAATCGCAGCCGTTCTTCGCGAGTAGCTCACCTACCTGCACGAGTTTCGCGACAGCTTCCGCGCGCTCGAGCGCCAGTCGCGGGATGCCTTGCCGAATATGACTCTCTCCGCTATCGACTGGGCAATACCGTCTGGCGATATCGCATGCTTCGGCCCATCGTTGTTGTGCTTCCAGAAGACGTCGGAGGTCGAGCCTGAGCGCTTCAACCGGATCGCATCCGTCGGGGAGCACTAGCCCGAGCGTGACAGCTAGCTCCAAGCACACGGCGGATTTGCCTTTTTCTCGCCCAATGTCTAACAATGTCTCAGCTATCATTCCTATTTTCTTTCTCCAGATCGAAAAATCGCCACAGTGATTTCGTCGACTCGGCTCGACGGTGAGCCGACCAGAGATGGTGCGAGGCCATCCGCCCGACCACGACCGCATCGCAGAGCTTGCATCTCAGCCTCGTCGTGGCGAGCCAATCGAGACGATGGCGGAACCAGCGTTGCGCGCACTGCCCTTGCCACCAGGCAGGCGCGCACTGCTCCCTGGTCAGCTCGCCGTGCGCTTGCCTGGCGTGGGCGTCTATCGCTGCCGCTGCGTCGGCATGCGATCGGCAGAGTCGGGCGATGGCGACCTCGCAGACATGGCAGCGATAGGAGCGGACTCTCCCGCGGCATCCTCCCAGCTCTGCGAGGTCGCATCGCATCAGGTACCCCACTGATAGGCCTTGCGCTTTCGGCCTCCCTCGAGATCTTGTCGGATCTCCAGCCAGGCACGCCCGCGACCGTGTCTGACTTTCGCGAGCTTTCCGAACGCCTCCGTCTGGATCTGTCTGATTCGTTCTCGGGTCATCCCGAGGATCTGCCCTGTCTCCTCGAGATTGATCCCGCCACGCCTGGCCACGTCGAGTGCGCAAGTCTCGACCATCGGCTCGGCGTAGCTGTCCCGAGCGAGATGATAGCGACAGGTGTTCCACGGGCACGGCCGCGGGCCGTGCTCGCAGTCGGCTCGTATCCGCGGCGCACTCATGACAACTCTGGCGTGCCGTGGTAGATCGTAATCCCGGTGTCCTTGTGGATCGCCTCCACGATCTCGTCGAAGGCTGCGCGTTTGATCTGCTCCGACTGGTAGAGCAGATACGCGAACGCGGGCTTGCCATCGGCGAGCGCGAAGCGCAATCGCGCTTCGATTTGGTATCGTTTGCCGGCGAGAAAAACCGGGATTCCGAGCGCGAATCCCGATGGGATCCTGGTGCTCGAGCTCTCCTGCTCCGAACGATTGACGAGCGAGTATTCGCCAGTCGTCGGATTGATCGACTTGGTGAATTCGCCTTTCGTTCGAATTGAAAGAAATCGAGCCATCGACAGTAACGCCGCTGCACTCGCCATCTCATCGCTCGATGGTGGAGCGATGTCAGTTTTGTGTTCCTCGAGAAATTCGCCGAACTCGGTCTGCCCAAGCGTCTTGCCGGAATTGGCAAGCCACACCTGCCATTCTGGCGACAGCGGACAGGTGTAAATCGCTCGGTGCCGACACCACGACGGGACACTGTGCTCGTGATAGTCGTAAATGGCAGTGATCGTCGACTTGTCGATGTCTGCCCAAGCGACAGATTCTGCTGGCTCGAGGAATCGATAGATGTGCGCGATCAGACTCGCCACCGTCTGATGGCGCGAGGTGCCAGACAGGTAGCGAGGATTTTCCGCTCGCGAGTCTCGGAGCGCAAGCAGCTCCTGGACGATTCGCGCCTGGCCATCCTTGGGCATCAGCGCTATCGGGATGCCTTCCCACTCGGCGAGCTTCGCTGCCATCTGCTGGCCAGCGTCGATTGCGGCAGAAATATTATTGTTGTCTGACATGGTCACTCCTTCACTCCTTGATCACGCGAATGGGTTTGCTCTCTGGCTTGTCGAGCTTGACAAGCGGCAACTGCCGCGGATTGTCTCGGTAGAGATAGCCTTCGTTGTCGACGAAAAACATGGACGGTAGCGAGCCTGCGTGTGGCTGCGTCGATTTTACCGACGCTGCGATGACCACCACGTCGTTCTCGCGCTTCACGTCGAGGGTGAGGCTGAGCTTGCCTTTCTTGCCTGTGCTCATGACTCGCCGGACGAGCTCGGGCAGCTCCGTAGTGAGCTGCGCCTGTACTCGGCCGTCGTCGAGGTCATAGAGCCATTGTGCGAATTCTTGTGGTTGTTGTTCAGTCATGATTCCTCATTCCTCCGGATCGTTTTCCGCGGCATGCAACGCCGCGGCATCCTCTTCGTGTACCGCGGCGAGGAGCGCGCAGTACCCGACGAGGTCTGCGAGGGTGTCCTCGTCGTCGGACGTGCCTCGCGCGATGCGACTCAGCTTGTCGTCGATTCGCACCTTGATCTGCTCATCTCGCGGAGCCCGGGACAACACCCGGAGCGGATGCGCCGCGCTGTCCCCGTAGCGGGCATTCTTTCCGAGCAGCATATCTGCTACGCGGAAAAGAAATTGTCGCGCGCGATCCACCGTCGGGCTAGGCTCGTTCATCGATCCTCCAGTCGCACGCTGGAGGCGACTCTCGCGCGTAGTTCGTCGAGGGAACGCCTGACTTCCTCGATATCGCGATCGAGGATAGTCGCTTCACTCGAAGTTAGACCGCGATCAAGAATTCCACTCACCGACGAGACGGCAGCGGCAGCGAGCTCGACGAATCCGCGGCTGTGCGGGCGCCCGCCTACCACCAGATATCCCGCCGGCCCCGCGAAAGACTCCAGCAGGACAGACCCGAGCTCCTCGGTGAGCGGACCGAGATCTGAGAGCAGGATGCCCTCCGAGACCTCTGCGTCGTCGAGCCTGTCACGGAGGACAGGCAGCGAGTGCCCAGTCACCTCTGCGAGATGCGCCAACGTCAGCCGCCGATCGTCGGCAAGTCGCCGCACCAGGCGCTTGCACGCGAGCTGACGCTCAGCTCGCGACCGCGAATATAGACCCTGCATTTTTCCCTCCTATGAGCATCGCGCTCATCAGTAGCCGGGAGAGAGTGACTCGACTGGCGGCAGAGGGGGGAGACTGCCGCCAAGTGCTCTCTCCCCCGGCTACTGATGAGCGCGAGGGATCAGCGCTTGGCTGCGCGCTTCTCGTCGATCGTTGCCCACCAGGCGACGGGGATGCGCAGCGCGTCGCGCAGTCGCTCGAGGAGGAGCTGGCCAGGGATGACGACTCCTCTCTCGATCTGAGAGATATAGCTCGGCGTGATATTGAGTCGAGTAGCCCACTGATATTGGGACAGCCCCTCGGAAAGCCGGCGCGACCGCAGCGCGACCGCACCCCTAGTCAGAGATTGCATGTCCTCGTGAATGACACATTTTTTTTCTTGTGTCAACAATAATTTTTGTTGACAATTTTTCTCTGGAATGACAGCTTGCGAGCATGCAAAATCTGCCACCGCTCACCGCGAGCCGACTCAAGGCAGCCCGGGCATGCGCTCGGCTGCACCACTATCAGTACGTCCTCGGCGTGCGACCGCGCCTCGAGGACGAAGCGTTGCGTTTCGGGACGCTCTGGCATCAGGCACTCGAGTCCTGGTGGAGTACGCCGCCGGCGCATCGACTCGACGCTGGCAGCTCCGCTATCGCGGAGGCCTGCCGAAAGTCGGCGGACCTCGATCCATTCGATCGAGTCCGTGCCGAGATGCTCCTCGCCGGGTACGATGCCCGCTGGCGCGAGGAGCAATTCGAGACTCTCGCCGTCGAGAAGGAGTTTTCCGCGCCACTGAGCAACCCGACCACCGGTCGACCGTCGAGAACCTGGGAGCTCGGCGGGAAAATCGACGCCATCGCTCGGGACGGCGACGGAAGAGTCTGGATCGTCGAGCACAAGACCTCCTCGGAGGACTTGGCGCCAGGCGGCGAGTACTGGCGCCGGCTGCTGATGGATGGGCAGATCAGCACCTACTACGTGGGTGCTACCGCCCTCGGGTACGAGGTGTCCGGTTGCCTCTACGATGTAGTCGCCAAGCCTCGGATTCGACAGCTCCGCGCGACTCCGACGGAGAACCGCAAGTATACCAAGGATGGTCGCCTCTACGCCAACCAACGGGAGGTAGACGAGAGCCCGGAGGAGTACGCACTCCGACTGTCCGAGTCGATCGCCGGCGATCCAGCCTCGTACTATGCCCGCTCGACGGTGGTGCGGCTCGAGCAGGAGATCGCGGATCACCAATGGGACGTTTGGCAGATTGGCAAGCGTATCCGCGAGGATATGCTCGCCGACCGGGCGCCGCGGAATCCCGACGCCTGCCTACGCTACAGTCGGACGTGCGCCTACTTTGACGTCTGCTCGGGACTCGCATCAATCGATGATGAGACCCGATTTGTCCGACGAGGAATCAATCCAGAGCTATCTCAGGAGGGACCCCATGCAACCTAGAACAATCACAGCCCCCAGACAGATGACACTCGCCAACGTTGGGCGAGGAAAGACGGATGCCCCACTCCGAGTATTGCTCTACGGAGTAGAGGGCGTCGGCAAGTCAACCTTCGCGGCCGGCGCACCTGCTCCGATCTTCGTCGGTCCCGAGGATGGCGTACCGCCGGCGCTAGCCGACGTGCCGCGATTCCACCCGCCGACTGGCGAGTGGAGCTGGCAGGATGCGCTCGATGCCATCCATGCGCTCACCGTCGAGCAGCACACCTACGCCGCACTGGCGATCGACACCCTCGACTGGCTGGAGCCGCTGTGCTGGCGTCATATCTGCGCCAGAGACGGGCAGCCGAGCATCGAATCGTACGGGTACGGCAAGGGATATGTCGCTGCACTCGACGAGTGGCGAGTCTTCTTGGCCAGCCTCGAGAAGCTTCGCGCTGCCAAGCCCATGCATGTCGTCCTCTTGGCGCATTCTTGGATCAAGGCCTTCAAAGATCCGGAATCCGACGGATACGATAGATACCAGCTCAAGCTCCACGACAAGGCAGCCGGGTTGCTCAAGGAGTGGAGCGACATGGTTCTTTTCTCTAATCACGAGACATGCGTCCACGTCGACGCAAAAACCAAGCGCGCGCGCGGAATCGGCACTGGCGCGAGGCTGATCTACACGCAGCGTCGAGCGGCATTCGACGCGAAAAATCGACATGACTTGCCCGAGACGCTGCCGCTGGCATGGGAGGATCTCTTCGCCGCGACGCGGACTCGGCAGGTAGCCAGCCCGGACGAGCTGCGTGCTGCCATCATCGACAAGATTCCGCTCCTCGGAGATCGAGGAGCGAAAGCCACCGCCGCACTCGAGCGAGCCGGCAGCGATGCGGTCCGACTCGCGCAGCTCAACGATTGGTGCAATGCTTACGTGACCGACGAGAAAGGAGCAGCACAATAATGATCGAACCAGGACGCTACAGAGCACGCCCCAGATCGTGGGCACTCGGAGAGACCTCCGCCGGCAAACCGCAGATCGCCGTCGAGATGGCGCTATCTGATGCCAGCCTCGGAATCGAGAGCCTCACCTGGTACGGCTATTTTTCCGAGGGGGCATTGGAGATCGCGATCAAAGCCCTCCACGCGATGGGCTGGGAGGGAATCGACCTCGGCGATTTTCTCGATTCGCCAGCGCTCGACACCGCGAAGGAGGTTGAAATCGTCGTCGAGAACGAGGCCTATGAGGGTCGCGTCTACGCGAGAGTCAAGTTCATCAACTCGATCCGCGAGGGAGTAGCACTGCGGCAGCAGATGACTCCAGCGTCGGTACGCGCGTTCGCCGCGACGATGCGCGGCGCCATCGC
>JAZDLZ010000015.1:0-3490 GCA_043801535.1 Pseudomonadota bacterium | reverse complement strand
AAGGAACCAGGAACTGGAACAGCCCCCCCGGTACGGCTCGCACCTGAATAGGCGGCCGGAATCCCGGATCAAATCAATCGGTTGGCCACCGTCGATCGAGCAATCGCCGTCGACTCTCCGGGACACACCCCGAAATCTATGGGTAACCAGATCCGAGCACGAGCACGAGCACGAGCACGAAGGAATTGGCCATGAAGCATCCCGTCGGATGAAACTGATGAGAGGCGCTGCGGGCGCCGACCTTCGCAGGGGTCAACCCGCAGGAGCCCCGGATTTGGCGCGCCATCGACCCTAGTTGCGGATCTGCTCATTCTGCGACGGCTCCCTTGTGGAAGGATGCATGAGGAGATATTCTCCTCCCGCCCGGTTGAGCACTGGGTGGAAAGAAAGGGATGCGCCATGATTTTCCAGAAGTTCTGGGCTTCGATCAGGGCCCAGCTCAACAAGCTGGCCAATGTGTTTTGGGAAGCCGATCCGGTCGCCCAGATGCGCTACGAGTACGATCGGTCGGTCGAGCAGATGAAGGAAGGTCGCAAGGGTCTGGAGATCTACCGGGGTCTGGTGGAGAAGGTCACCCGGCAGGTGCGCGACGGGGAAGCCCACCAGAAGAAGCTCGAGGCGCAGATCAAGGCGTACTTGAAGGCTGGGGATCGGGATACTGCTGCCAAGTTCGCTCTCGAGCTTTCCAAGCAGAAGAGCGACATTGCCGAGAACCGCGCCCAGCTCGAGATGCACGAGAAGGCGTACGAGAACAACCTCAAGAAGATCCAGCACGCCAACAAGAACCTGGCTGCGGTGCGCGAGAAGATCCAGAAATACGACGCCGAGCTGAAGATGAGCGAGGCGGAAGCGGAAGTTGCCAAGCTCGCCGAGAGCTTCGAGATGAACGTCACCACCGATTTCGGCCAGCTCGAGCAGGTCTTGCAGGAGCGTATCGACCGCAATCGGGGGAAAGCCCGGGTCGCGGCCGACATGTCGTCCAAGGGTGTCGCCTCGATCGAGGCCGAGGAACAGATGGAGACGGCGATGGCCGAGGACGCTCTCAAGGAATTCGAGGTCGAGCTCGGGCTACGCCGGCCGGAGACCACCAGCGTGCCAGAGACCGCCAAGGACTTGGGCCCAGCGCTGGAGAGCGCGGTCGAGAAACAGTAGCTGCCTCTCGTCAACCTAGTCACCGAAGGACGAAGAAATGTCTGGAAAGCCGAGACCAGGTTTTTACGCAGTAATGTTCCTTGTCATTGTCGGGCTCGTCGGGTATGCCATCTGGCGCTACTCGTCCGCGGGGGGGGGGCAGACGACGGCCACGCCGAGCATCAGCGCGGACGACTTGAAGCAGATTCGCCACGAGGCAGAGGCGCCTGACGACGAGGGCATAACTACCGCCAAGGAATACAGCTACGTTCCCGCCCAGATGCTACCCGAAGTGAAAGGCGTGTCGAGTTACAAGGCGATGAAGGATCGAACCATGCGGTTCGCCATCAACGTGTGGGCTGGGTGGGCGCCAATAGTCTACGCCAACGCCGGGTTCAAGCCGGGGAAGGCGTGGAAGGCGCCAGGTGGAGGGGACTTCAAGGTCGAGATCGTGCTCGTCGACGATCCGGTTGCCATGCGCGATTCCTTTGCTGCCGGCGACACCCACGTGGGCTGGGCAACCGTCGACATGCTGCCGTTGCTCCTCGAGGGGCTCTCCAAAGACTCGCGAGTGATGCCACGGGTGTATCAACAGATCGACTGGTCGAACGGCGGCGACGGGATCGTGGTGCGCGACACCATCAAGACGATGAGCGACCTGCGCGGCAAGACCGTGGTCTTGGCGCAGAACTCGCCGTCGCATTTCTTCATTCTCAACGCCCTGATCAACTCCGGCGTCCAGCCGGCCGAGGTCACCTTCAAGTTCACCCAGGATGCCTTCCAGGCTGCTGCCGCGTTCAACGCCGACAAGTCGATTGCCGGCTGCGTTTCTTGGGCGCCGGACATCTACAATCTCGAAAAGGTCAAAGGCAACCGGCTCATCGTCACTACTGCGACGGCCAACAAGTTGATTGCCGACGTGTGGTTTGCCCGGGCCGATTTTGCCAAGGACAATCCCGACGTCATCGAGGGATTGGTGCGCGGCATCTTCGACGCCATGGCGGAGCTGAAAGAGCAGGATGCCAAGACCAAGGTCGCCAAGTGGATGGGGGAGGGTTACTCGATTCCCGAGTCGGAAGCGCTGGCCATGCTGGGCGACGCCCACTGGACGAACTTCGCCGAGAACCGAGAGTTCTTCCTCAATCAGAACAACCCAGCCAATTTCGAGCGCACCTATAGCACTGCCTACTACCTGTACCGCAAGATCAACACGGTCAGCAGCCGCGTCTCGTTCGACCAGGTCGCCGATTTTTCGATCCTGCAAAAGCTCGGCAAGGAGCCGCAGTACGCCAACCAGAAGGACGAGTACCAGGTCGCCTTCGCGCCAGTGCCAGCCGGAACGATTCAGGCCGAGAGCGAAGAGATTCTCACCAAGACGGTGGTGATTCACTTCTTCCCGAATTCGTGGGACTTGAGCAAGAAGGTGATGAAAACGATCGACGGAACGGTGAGAGAGGTGGCCTACGATCCGAACGTCGGCTTCGTGCTGGAGGAAGTTGGCCAGCTCGCCGGTCAATACGGCGCCGCTCGGATTGTCATCGAAGGGCACACCGACGGCTCGATGAGAGGACAGGTGCAGCCCGATCTGGTCAAGGAGCTGTCGCGCAACCGTTCCAACTCGGTGAAAGAGGCGCTGGTGCGCAAGTTCCCGTCGCTCTCGCCGCACCAATTCTCGGCGGCCGGAGTCGGGTGGGACCGTCCTGCCGATCGAACCGATTCGAGCAACCACGCCAAGAACCGCCGGGTAGAAATCAAGGTGTACCCGGCCGAGGCTGGGGGCGCGGCGACGCCATGAAGGCCCGGCGCTGGGAGAGTATCGAGCTCCGCCGGCAGCCGAGCATGGTTGCCGCCAAGCTCCTCGGCGCTGGCTCGCTGGTGGTAGTCGTGCTCGCCTGGATCGTCGCGACTCACGGAGCGCCCGAGGAGAGGGCGGTCTCGCCGACGATCCTGCCCAGTCCCTACGAAGTATTCGCCAGCATCGGGAGCCTGATCAAGGAACGGGCGCTCTTGCCCAGCATTGCGGCAACGCTCAAACGAGTGTTGGTCGGTTTCCTGCTCGCAATCGCCGTTGGTGTTCCTGCCGGAATCGTGGCCGGCTCCTGGCGGGCGATCCAGGCGTTCCTGTCGCCGCTGGTGTTGTTCGGACGCAACGTGCCAATCGCCGCCTTGATTCCGCTCACCATTCTGTGGTTCGGCATCGGCGAATCGCAGAAGATCATGTTCATCTTCGTGGCCACCGTGCCGTTCGTGTTCTCCGATTCGGCGGCGGCGATCGTCTCGGTGCCGGAGCGCTACGTCGAGACCGCGCGCACCCGCGGCGCCAGCTCGTGGCTGATCGTGAGGAAAGTGCTGGTGCCGC
>JAZDLZ010000804.1:0-4005 GCA_043801535.1 Pseudomonadota bacterium | reverse complement strand
CGTCGGGGCATAAAATTGGACGGACGGCGACTACGATTCGAGGTTGTCGACCCATCGGGGCCGAATGGTCAATCTCGACTGATCGTTTGATCGGCGGCAGCCGGAGTGCCTGTCAGATGAACGCCGGTGTTTCGTCGATCTGCTGGTGGACGGTCGATGACTAGACCGAGGTACGCGAACCACGCGAGGAGCCATTCTAGTGCCGACACGATCCGTGGACCCGCATCGCCTAGATAGCGAGCGCCGTCTCGTGTCGATAGTAGTCCTGCGGCGAGCGCGGGCAGGCCGAGATACAGGAGTCCGAAGATCCATCCGAGCGGCATGCCGATCCATCCGAGAACGATCAGGATGACGAAGCGCAACACGATCTGTAAGCGATCGAACTGCGACGGTCGTTCGACGTCGAGACTCACGGGGTAGTCGAAAGGCATGACGACAACAACATGCGCGAGGCGTGCCGCCCACCAGATTCCGTCAGAACGTCAGAACGTGTGGACGAAAAGGCGAATGCGACTGTTTGATGGCTCATGAGGCGCCGAGGCCGAGCTCGACGAGAAGCGGGGGAAGATCTCGGTAGTCGGCAATCGTTCGTCTCGCTCCGGCGGAGCGGAGCGCTGCATCGGGCTGGCTCGAGCAAAAACCGATGGCGTGCATTCCGGCAAGGCATGCTGCCGTGATGCCAAAGGTCGAGTCTTCGACTACCGCACACCTGGACCCGACGATGCCCAGCTTCTTTGCGGCCAGGAGGAATAGATCGGGGGCGGGTTTGCCACGCACGACTTCGGTGGCGCTGACAGTGACTTCGAATAGGTCGAGAATGCCCGCCTGTTCGAGGTTGAAGCGGATCTTCTGCGGCCGGCCGGACGAGGCTACTGCCATCCGGTAGCCACAGCGGCGCAACTCCACCAAGACCTCGCGTTCGTTCGTGAAGCCCTTCAGGCGGCCGCGGGCTTGTGCGAAGTACTCGTGCTCGCGTTCGGCGAGAATCTCCTCGTCGCCGGGCGGCATCGGCATCGGGTGGCGCGCCCGGAAGTGCTCGAGCACTGCGCGGTCGGATTTACCGATGAAACTCTCGATTTTCTCCAGTGTTGCCTCGACGCCGCGTCGCCGCAGGACCGGGAGCCACGCCCCGCAACTCATCTTCTCGCTGTCGACCAACACTCCATCGCAATCGAAGATCAATCCTGTCATCAGGAAGGCGACCTCTCCTCGGTTGCGGGTGCGCGTTGGCCAGATTCTGGAGTATCCCTACCCTCGGCAGCTCGAGGGCACGTGCCAGAGGCTGCAAGCTTGGCGTAGTCCTGAACCAACCGCTGGACGTGGTTGCGGACGTCAGCCGGCCAGGCACCAATGAGCTCATCGAAGAGAGCGAGATTGTCAGCATACAGGGCACGCGATGCTTCCTCGAATCCGGGCAAGTTGCCTGCCATTGTCCACATGAATTTGGCAGCAGCATCTCGGGCGGAACGCGCACGTGCCTTTCCTGCTGGCTCACGCCTTCTGGCTTCGTCGACAAGTCTGCGCAGCGTTGCAGATATGCCGTGCGGTTGGCTTTCGAGCCATTCCCAGTGGCGCGGCAGCAGCGACACCTCGCGGCAGACCACGCCGAGCCGCGGGCGGCCAGGACCTGTCCGCGGCTTGGCAGCCGGCGTCTCGATTGGTGCGAACCGCGGATGCAACGAGAGCCGCTGCAGTACGTCGTCTGGTGAGCCCCGATAGTCGAAATCGATCTGCTCGCCGGTTTGGTCGTCGAAAACGAGGATCTGGTCAGGGGTTCCTCTATCGAGGCAATTCTTGGTCTGCAGGATCGTTGTGGTCAGGCTGCCAGATGCGATGAGTCGACTGCCAGCAAATGCCGTATAGGTCCGATCGTTTTCCATTGGCTTCATCTCCGTTTGGCGCAGCAGGATGTCAGCGCGGCCCGCCAAATAATCCGACAATATTACCCTGGTAAAATTGCGTCAAGTGACCGTCGTCGCGTCAATCGCCGTCGACTCCCCGGGACACACTCGTTTTTCCATCGCCCATGAATGTCTTGCTACCGTCCGTCGGGCAGGTAGAGCTTGCCGACGAGAAAGGACAAGCGAGACGGGGAAAGACGAGACAAGATTAAAGAGTAGGAAAGGAACGATGGAAAGAAAGGGAGAGAAAGAAAGCCAAGGAGGCGGCCATGCTGGCCGAACAGCGCACTCTTGTTCTTAGCCAAGCGTACGAGCCGGTCAAGGTCGTTTCCTGGAAGCGGGCTCTGACGCTACTTACTCTCGGCAAGGTCGAGGTACTCGAAGAGTACAGTTGGGGGATCCACACTGCCACGCTGGTCATCAAGGTGCCGGCGGTGGTCAGGCTCCTCCGTGCCTTTCGTCGCCGCAAGGCAGTGGTCAAGTTCTCGCGAGTAAACATCTATGCCCGCGACAAGTATCGCTGCCAGTACTGTGGCGAGGCGCGGCCGATCAGCGAGCTCACCTACGACCACGTCGTGCCGCGCATGCAAGGCGGCCGTACCGAGTGGACCAACATTGTGACCGCCTGCCAGGAATGCAATCTCCGCAAGGGGGGGCGCACGCCAGAGCAGGCCGGAATGCGCCTGCGTTCACAACCGGTTCAGCCCACATGGGTGCCGGCAATCACGGTCACGGTGAGCTTGCGGTCTGTGCCGGATGCGTGGCGCGACTACCTGTACTGGACGGGCGAGCTCATGAGCTGAGCCAGGAGCCTATCGGAAGAAGGCCGGCCTCAACCTGTAGTGAGTGGCTCACCGAGGCGCACAGCTTTGATAGCGAATCAGGCTTTCTTCGCCGTCGCAGCCGTGCTCCTTCTCGGTGTAGTATCCTTCGGAGCGGGTGCCAACCCCGTCGCACTGCGCGGTCTCGCCGGCGCAATTGGCCCAGCAGATGAGCTTCCCCGTGCAGCTGTCGTACCAGCCTTCGGAGAATGAGCCGATCAGCTTGCAGACGGGGACGCACGTTTCGTCCGCTGGCGGTACCTCCTCATCGTCCTCGCACTCTGGTTTGCCCTCGGAGAAGTATTCGGTCTTCCAGGTCGTCGGAGTGAGGAAGCAGCTCGAATCGGAGTACCAGGAGTTGCCATCGGGATCGGTCATGACGATAGGATCGCCGGCCCAGAAGCATTCGATGTCCTGTTCGGCCTTGCAGAAAGCAGGCTTGGGAGAATTCAGATAGCAGCCGGCGGCAGCATCGTAGGGGTATGCCAAGGCGACCTGGCACCCGCGGGCCTCGCACTCGGCGAGCGGCAGATCGAGGCATTTGTCCTTGGCAACCTCAACGACCTCGATAGCCTTGCACTCCTGGAAACGGACGAGACTCTCACCGCCACAGCCATGCTCTTTCTCGGCGTAGTAGCCTTCGGAGCGAGTGCCAACGCCGCCGCACTTGGCTGTCTCGCCAGCGCAGTTGGCCCAACAGATTAGCTCCCCTGTGCAGCTGTCGTGCCAGCCTTCAGAGCGAGAGCCGATTGCCGAGCAGAAAGGAATGCACAGGCCAGCTGCGTTCGGGTCGGTGCCGGGCTCATGCGGCACGCCATTCATGGTGTCGAGCGATTCGGTTCGCGTCGAGTCCTGAAGCTCACCGCAAGCAAACGAGGCAATTACTAGAACGACCGGGGTGGCACGCATTGCAGAACCTCCTTACCTAGTGGTTGCGCCTACACCAATAAAGAGCTCGATGCCGGCAAAAGGTTGCAGTGGGCACCGACCATTTCTCCTGATCCGGCGCTAGCGCGCCTCAAGACCACCCCTCCGCCCCTCGATCTAGGGGCGGCTGCGAGCCCTCGCCGCCCCCCGTCGGAGGAGACCTCCGACGGGTCCTCCCTCTCCGAGAAGGGGAACCGCGGCGCGTCATCTCCCGGGCGATCACCAACCTGGTGCAGCGCCGCGACTCGCTCCGCGCGGCGAAGCCGCGCTGCGCTCGTGGTCACTATCGCCGTTTTAGGGATTTCTCGGGGCTCTTGCTTTACAGTTCGTAATCGTGCTCGTGCTCGTGCTCGAAA
>JAZDLZ010000982.1:0-2647 GCA_043801535.1 Pseudomonadota bacterium | reverse complement strand
GTTCTGGTGCTGGACGATCTGCATCTGGCGGACGACAGCACTCTCTCCTTGGTCGAGGAGCTCGGCGAGGACCTCGCAGGCTGCCCCGTCATGCTGGTGATAATCGCCAGACCAGAGCTTCTCGAGCGGCGTCCGGCTTGGAGTGGCTCGTCCTATGGCCGCATCGAGCTGCGAAACCTACCGCCCGCCGATGCGGCACTGCTGCTGCGTGGTCTTCTTGCCCGTTGTGGCGATCTCCCGGGAGAAGTGGTTTCCGACATCGTTGCCGCCACCGGCGGCAATCCAAGGCTCATCGTTCAACTAGTGCATCGAATGGTCGCCGATGGAGCTGTCGACACTGCGGGACCAAGATGGCGATTGGTGCCGGAGCGAATGGCTCTGTCCGATTTCCAGTTCAGCATCGAAGAGGCAGTGCAAGCAAGGGTCGCGGTCCTCGAGCCAGCGGAGCGCGATCTGCTGGAGAAAGCAGCCACCTTTGGCAATGTGTTCTGGCTGCGCGGATTGGTGGCGCTCGTTCGAAGCGAGAAGCTCGAGCAGGCGACGAGTAGCCAGACGAGTAGCCAAGCGGGTAGGAGATTCGGTCCCCACCAAGTTGGCAGTTTTGCGAGTGACGTCTACAGCCAGCACGTAGCACGGCTAGTGGCAGGGCTTGCCGAACGCGACTACCTGCTGTGTTTGCCCGCCGAGGATTCGACCATTTCCGGCGATCAAGAGATCGCATTCAAGCACAACCTCGAGCGCGACCACGTCATGAGGGGCACTCTCCCGGAGCGACGCCGGCGGTATTCGCTCGTAGCTGCTCAGTGGCTGGAGTCGAAGCTTGTCGATCGCTCGGGCGAGCAAATGGAGTACCTGGCCCAGCTCTTCGAACGCGCAGGCGAGAGGCGCAAGGCAGCGCGGCGCCTCTTGATGGCGGCAAACTGCGCGCGAGAACGTCGGGTCGACGGCGAGGCGATTGATCTGTATCGACGTGGTATCGCGTTGCTCGGGCAGGAACCAGACCTGGCGCGCGCCGATGCCCTGTTGTCGCTCGGCGATACTCTCATGCTCGGTGGGCGTGCGGACGAGGCCAGGAAGTGCTACGAAGAGATGCTGGAAGTCGCCTGGTGTCTGGATCGCGACGCCGAAGGAGGAGTGGCTCACCAACGGATTGGTGAGAGTCTGCTGCATCGCGGGCAGTACCCGGAAGCGCTCGAGCATCTTGCCGCTGCGATCGATCTGATGACGAGAAGCCGCGATCTCCGTGGGCTGGCTCGCACGCTCGACCGAATCGGGACTGCTCGTTGTGCGCTCGGGGAGTATCAGTTGGCGATCGAGCACCACCGCCGCGCCTTATGGATCTGCCGCGATCTCGGGGACAGGCAGGCCACCGCTTCCTCGACTGTCTGGCTCGCCTTTGCCGAGCGCGACTCGGGCGCGTTCCAAGATGCTATCGAGCACTTTGGAGACTCAGTCGAGGTCCTCGCCAGTGTCGGAGAAAAACAAGGTGCTGGCCTTGCCATGCTCGGCCTTGGCACTATTCAGGCAGCGAGCGGACGGGTCGATCTTGCTCTCGAGATGCTGGCAAAGGCATTGGAGCACGCCAACGAGACGGGCGATCGGGTGCTCCGAGCGCGGATTCAATCCTCCATGGCCGAAGTGGAGCTCGAGCTCGGCAGAATGCACGCTGCAACCGAGAGGCTCCAAGAAGCCCGAGCGTTCGCCACCAGCACTGGCGACCGTCTCGGAATGATTGACGACGCGAGGCGGGCTGGCGAAGCAGCGCTGGCGGTTGGTCGGGAGCTCGAGGCTCGCCAGCTTGCCCAGGAATCGCTCGAGCTGGCGCAGTCGGCAGGACTGCGACCAAGCATCGCCAGTGCCCTGCGATTGCTCGGGACGGTGCTCTCGGCTTTTGCGAGCTCGCCCGCGGACGGTGAGTTGGCCGAACGACATCTCCAGAAATCAGTGGAAATCTTGGCAGCGATTGGCAATGACCTCGAGTTGGCCCGAACCTATCAAGCCATGGCGGAGTTGCGCGAGCAGGCCGGATTGCTCGACGAAGGAGCAGCGTTTCGGTCAAAGGCCGCGGAGATCCTCGATCGTCTCCGCGAGGCTGCTGCATTGCTCCCCTGAAGGCCAGGTGCGTCGACGGGGTTGCGCTGAAAGATGCTTGTTGTGAGGCGATTCCCATGAAGAAGACTCTGATACCGCCCGAGGTGCAGAGCATCTGTCGCCGGCTCGACAGTGCCGGGTTCGAGGCGTGGGTGGTCGGCGGGTGTGTGCGCGATGCTCTGCTGGGATTGCCAGCAAAGGACTGGGATGTCGCGACCAACGCTCAGCCGGGTCAAATCGGGCGACTATTCCGCCGAACGATTCCGACTGGGATCAAACACGGGACGATCACGGTGCTGGAGGGGGAGATGGCCGTCGAGGTGACCACGTTCCGAGGAGAAGGAGCCTACTCTGACGCGCGAAGACCAGACTACGTTGTCTTCGGTGTTTCTCTTGAGGAAGACCTGGCTCGACGTGACTTCACTGTCAACGCGATTGCCTTCGATCCACAGAGCGAGCGAATGGTGGATCCGTTCGGCGGTCGGGACGATATTCGCAGGCGATGCATCCGTGCGGTCGGCAATCCAGCTGATCGTTTCCGCGAGGACGGGCTGCG
>JAZDLZ010000952.1:0-8420 GCA_043801535.1 Pseudomonadota bacterium | reverse complement strand
TGGCCGAGCATGCCGACGGCATCCTTGGTGGTCTCTCTCCCTCCGACATCAGAGTTGCCCGCGAGCTGCTGCTGCGCCTGGTAACCGCTGAAGGTACTCGCCGGGTGGTTTCCGCCAGCAAGGCGCTCGACGGGCTCGGACCAGCCGCCAGGGAGGTGCTCACCAGACTGACTCACGCCCGCCTCATTACGGTCGGCAAGGGTCGCGACGAAAGAAAGGGTGAAACAGTACTGGAGCTGGTCCACGAATCGCTGGTTCGAACCTGGAGTCGGCTCGCTCGCTGGATCGACGAAAGCCGCGAGGAGCTCGTGTTCCTCGCGGACGTCAACCAGGCTGCCGAGCTGTGGGACAAGCGCGGGCGCCGCGACGAAGAGCTCTGGCAGGGAGACGCTCTGCACGAAGCCCGCCGCACGCTCGCTCGCTGCACAACCAGAGTGCCAGCGCTCGTGCAATTGTTCCTTGCCGAGGGACAGAAGAAAGAGCGCCGACGCCAACGTCGCAAACGGCTGCTCGCCGCAACTGGGGTCTCTCTACTTGCTGGTGTTGCGGTCTTCTCCATCATCAAGGAAAGAGAGACCCGACTGCAAAAGGAGAAGGCCGAGGCTCAGCGCGCCGAAGCCCAGCGGGAAGGTGCCAGAGCTGCGCTCGGTCGCGACGAGCTCCTCGAGGCGCGCGCAAAACTGCGCGGATCCCTGGAGACCCAGGATTCGCCTCTGGCCAGGGCACTGTGGTGGAAGCTGAAACGAGACCCACTGGTGTGGCGCAAGGACTTCGGCGCAGTCGCCTATTCGACCGCTTTCTCTCCCGATGGTCGGACAATTGCAGTCGGCTGCAATGACCGACTCGTTCACCTGGTAGACACCGAGACCCTCCACGAGACGAGACTGCGTGGGTTCGACAAGGAATCCCTCGGTCTTTCCTACTCTCCGGATGGAACGCACCTCGCCGCTGGCACTCTGGCCGGCGACATTGGACTGTGGCACCTGCCCACTGGTGCCCTTCGTGCTCTCAAGGGGCATACCAATGCGGTCTGGCAACTCGCCTTCACTCCCGACGGAAGCCATCTTTTTTCGGTCAGTCTGGACAAGACAATCCGCCGCTGGAACGTGCTGTCCAGCGACGACGAGGTACTTTTCGCCACCTTGCCGAGCCCTCATGTCGGGATCGCCATAAGCCATGACGGTCGGCTGCTCGCAACCGCCGGCCACGATCGGGCTATCCGACTCAGGGACGTCGCCACTGGGACGGAAGCCCGCGTGCTCCACGGTCACACCGACGGAGTCATTGCCGTCGCGATCAGCCCCGACGGCTCCACCATTGCATCTGGTAGCTCCGACCGCACCATCCGTATCTGGGACACCGCGTCGGGAAAGCAGCTCGCGCTTCTTCGCGGTCATTCCGACGTCGTCAAGGGAGTGGCCTTCGCCGACGAAGGCAGGCTGCTGGTGAGCGCCAGCTACGACAAGTCAGTGCGACTGTGGGACGTTGCTCTCCGGAAAGAAATCTCGGTGTTGACCATGCACACCGACAAGATCGCCGGCCTCTCCACCAGTCCTCGCGGGCATCTGGCGGCTTCGGCGAGCTATGACAAGACTGTTCGTCTCTAGCGGGCAAGGAAACTCTCTTCGACGCCACCGCCGTCCTCTCCGACCGGCCATTCTGCCGGAGTAATCAACCTCGAGTTCAGCCCCGACAACCAGTACATCGCCTCCGCCAGCGGCGACAAGACGGCTCGGATCTGGGAGATCGAATCGGGCCGCCAACGGGCAATCCTCTCCGGGCACACCGGAAGGCTGCAGGGAATCGCCTACAGCCCCGACGGAAGACTGCTAGCTACCGGAGCTTTCGACAACCTGGTCATTCTCTGGGATCTCAGCTCTTTTTCTCTTCAACAAGTCCTCACCGGGCACAAGAGCGTCGTCCGGGAAGTCGCCTTTAGCCCCGACGGAAAACTATTGGCGTCGACGGGGGCGGATCTCTCCATCCGGATCTGGGACGTGGCTTCGGGGGTTCAGAAAGCCCTACTCGCTGGCCACTCGAGCGAGGTGCTAGTGCTGGCCTTCAGTCCCGACAGCCAGCTCGTCGCCTCCGCCGGCCTGGACCGGACGATTCGTCTTTGGAATGTCATGACTGGCGAGAGCAAAACCCTCGTGAAGGCCAGAACGGCGCCTCCCAATGGGCTGGCATTCACCAGTGACGGAATGCTGCTCGCGGGATACGACCTCAAGATCGTTGCCATCGATCCCCGCGGTGGGACAGAGTCTCCGCTCTGCTCGCAGCACGCCGACCTCGGAGCGGAGAACGGCGAGCAAGCGGAACGCCTCTACTTCGGTCTCGAGGGCAGGCACATCGCAATGCCAGCGAGCTTCAGCGACGGCATTGTTCTCGATCGCGCTACTGGAGAACGCCGCGTCCTGCGAGGACACCGTGAGCAGGTGCGTCGAGTCCGGATGAGCGCCGACGGGAAACTGGCAGCCACCGCGAGCATGGATGGCACCTTGCAGGTATGGGACGCTAGCACCGGAAGACCATACTGGCGGGCACCCGTGCTGCTGCCGTCGCCGTCGCCGTCGCCCACGCTGCTCACTCACCGGGGCTGGATCGCTCTCGACGACAACGAGGCTGAAACAGCCTCCCAAGAGAATGCACCCGACGCGCTCCCGTCCTGGCGCCGCGCCATCGAGCAGCGAGCTCGCTCTGCTTCTCTTTCCAGCAGCGGAGAAATCTGCCTGCGCAGCTACGAAGACGCAATCGAGCTGTGGGATGCACGCTCGGACCGACTCGTGCTGTTCCGCGAGGTGCTCGCTCGAGGGGACAATTCGCAAGTCGAACGTATGCCGTCGCCTCCCATCGACAAGCGTTTGCCAACGCCATCGCCCTCGCCCTCATTCGATCGAATCCTCGCCATTCCTGGTGGCTGTTTGGTATTGGCGCGCGGACACCTGTGGCTGGTCGGCCGCGAGCAGTCGTCGAACATTCTTTCGGACGCAACCGCGCTGGCATGGGAGGAGGACGAAATCCTGGCAGCGATCAAAGGTCAAGTGCTCGTTTTCGACCGAGCCGGAACCGAAAAGGCTCGCTTTCCGTCGGAGACCGGAGTGACTGCGGTCGGACGAGTTGGCGGCTACCTGGTACTCGGCTTCAAGGAAGGGCACATTGGGCTTCAACCGCTCGATCGCCGGCTGCCAATCCCATCCTTTGCGTTCGAGGGCGCTCCGTCGACAGCGGTCGTACGCCTGCTTGCTGGCCCACCTGGAACCCTGGTCGCCGGATTCTCGGACGGCACGCTTGGACTGTGGAACGTTCAGAACGGGACTCTGCTGGATTCAGCCAAGCTCCACGGGGCGATTGCTCACCTATTGGTCGCCGAAGGAAACCTGTATGCGGCCACCGAGCTCGGCGATCATGTCGTCATGCGTTTGGGTGTCTTCTACCAGCGCTACTGCGACTTGCTCGCGGAAGTGTGGAGTAGCGTCCCGGTTGTCTGGGAGCAAGGTCTCCCAGAGATTCGGAAACGACCTCCCCGTCATCCCTGTGCTGCCAAACAGCCGTAGCCTCAATGCCAGTCACTTAATGGTCGGGGGCGGGCAGCTTTTCGGCGAGAGTGTTTGTGCCCGCTCGCTCAAACAGTCCTCGGCTCCGCGATTCGACACGCACGGAGTTCCATGGACATGGTTGTCCATTCGAATCGTGAGGTGCCTTTCCGTCGGCCTGCGAAACTCGCTCGCGTTCAAAAACACTGCTCGCCGCGCAGCCCGCCCCCTCAACCCGGGCTGGCGAAAAACCTCAGGAATTCCGCTTTCCTGGCTCCACAAGTGACTGGCATTGGGCCGTAGCCTGGGCAGCCTACAGCCACCTCTTGATTTGGCCGGCCTATTCGGAGAACACTCAGCAGAATGGACGTTGGCCAAGTACTAGGTAACTACCGAATCGCCGGCAAGCTCGGCCAGGGAGGGATGGGCACGGTGTATCTAGCCGAGCACTGCCTGCTAGGAAAGAAGGTCGTCATCAAGGTTCTGCACCAGCGACTGTGTAGCAACGCCGAGATGATCAGCCGTTTTTTCAACGAGGCCAAGGCGGCCGCGACGATCGAGCACAAAGGTATTGCCTCGGTATTCGACTTCGGCCGCGGTAGCGACGGCAGTGCCTTCATCGTGATGGAGTACTTGCAGGGTGAGAGTCTCGGCGATCATCTGGACCGCGTCGGCCGACTCGACATAGGAGCTGCCACGTCGATCGCCAGACAAGTCGCGAGTGCCCTCACTGCTGCCCATGCCAAAGGAATCATTCACCGGGATCTCAAGCCCGACAACGTATTCCTCGTTCCCGACTCCGACATGCCCGGCGGCGTCCTCGCCAAGGTGCTCGATTTCGGGATTGCCAAGCTTGCCGCCGAGACTGCCGGAGCAGTTGTCCGAACTCAAACCCAGGCACTGCTCGGAACACCGCTCTACATGTCGCCAGAACAATGCCGCGGCGCTGGACGAGTTGACCTGCGTTCGGACATCTACTCGCTCGGCTGCATGCTCTTTCACATGGTCTGCGGCCAGCCACCGTTCGTCAGGGAAGGGCTCGGCGAGGTGATGGGCGCGCACATGTACGAGACGCCCCCAGCACCGACGACCGTCGAGCCGTCGATTCCGGCCGAGCTCGAAGGAGTCCTCTTGGCAACGCTGGCCAAGCAGCCGGAAGAACGTCCGCAAACCATGGAGGAGCTCTCCAACGTCTTGGAGAGAACATATCGCGAGAGCTTGGGAGCAGCAGCCGGATCACCGCGGCGCACCCAAGACTCTCCGGTACTGCGTGCTCCCTCGGAAGCGTCGAGCGCGCGCAGAGCTTCCGCCTCTGCCATCCCGCCGGGGATGGGTTTCTCACCGACGACTCTTGGTCGAGCTCCCGGCGAGGTTTTCGTTTCTGTCCCGAGAAGGAGGTCTTTCGTCTTCGTGCCAGCCGGCATTGCCGCGGCAGCACTGGTTGCAGGTCTGGTTGCCTGGCGCTATTGGCCGCGCGAGATTCCGGGCGGCGGGACGCTGCTCGCGTCGTCGTCCGAGACTGGCAAGGCGGATCGCAATGACGGAAAGGTCGCCTTCGAGAGCAAGACCCGCCCCGACCCAGCGATGCAGCCTTCCCTTCTCCCCGGGATGGTCGTCATCAAGGGAGGAGCTCTACGCCAAGGAAGGGCAAAGTACACCCACAACCCGTACGGACCTCGCTACGACGTGCCCGAGCATTCGGTGAAGGTCTCGAGCTTTGCCATCGGTGTCACCGAAGTAACCATGAGCGAATACCAGGAGTACGTCGGCGCAGGAAAGGCGACGGCTCCGTGGCCTCCCGCTACCGACTTGACGAGATTCGGGAAGCTTCCGGTCGTCAATGTCGGGCAGGGCGACGCCGAGGCGTACTGTCGTTGGCGCTTTCCAGGAGGCCGCCTTCCCTCCGAATCGGAATGGGAATGGGCGGCAAGAGGTCCCGACGGATGGCTCTACCCGTGGGGCAACCAGTTCAAACCCGAGTGCGTGAATGGGGGCAAAGGCAAAACAGGAACGCTCACCGCCGGCGGGTCGTTTCCCTGCGGCGACACTCCGTCGGGAATTCGCGACATGTCGGGCAATGCCTGGGAGTGGACAGCGAGCCACGTAGCAACGTATCCCGGAGGAGCCGAGCTCCACATTCCGTCCGGGTGGCGAGTAGTGCGAGGCGGTTCCTTCTATCAAACGGATCCCGACGACCTCACCGCAACTGTCAGGAATTTCCAGTTCACCGATCAACCGAACGCCTATACTAGTTTCCGCTGCGCTGCTACCCTGGAACCCCGGCCAACAGAGGGCGCGGCCACGACTGGGAGAAACCAATGAGCTGCCCAGCATGCCTTGGTTCGACCTTGCCCCTTGCCCATCGAGCACCCGTTCGATTTCGGCTCTTCCGGCTTGGAATCATCACCGCTTTCGCGGTCGTGTCGACCTTGATGACCGGGTCGAGCCCGTCGCTCGCCCAGCCATGCCTTACCTGCCGTACCGACGCATGCTCGGGTAGTACCTGGCTGCCACCATGTGACACCACCGCGTCCGGTGGCGCCAAACACAAGCGAGGCAGTGCCGCCCGACCAAAGAATCCAGGACAACCCAAGGGTTCTATCCTCATCGAATCCGACGTCCGAGACGCCGAGGTCTTGGTCGACGGCAAGCCTCATTCCGACACTACCCCGACGATAGTCGACGGTCTTGCTGCCGGCGATCACATAGTCGAGGTCCGCAAGCCTCCGGCACCGCCGTGGAAGGAAGTGGTCAAGGTCGTGGCGGGAGCGTCCACCAAGGTGAGGGCGGTGCTCGCCCCGCCAGGATCGGCTGCCGGCGGGAAATTGCCCGAGCGAGAATCCGAAACGGCCTCTTCCGGGGGCGAGGACCGGGCCGACCACAGTGGAAAGCCCGGGAGCGGCGGGCAAGCTACCCCGCCGGCTCCGTCAACGTCGCCGCCAACAGGAGCGGAGCCAACCAAGCGATCGACGGCGACAAGAGAGCTGGCAGCACCTCCGCATCGGACCAGCACCGCCGACTCGCCAGGCGCGAGCCAGGCCACACGGACGGAAAGCGAATCAATCGGCTTGCTGCCCCAACAAACAACGAACATTTCGGCAGAGCAGAGCCTGAACAAGTCCTCTCGGCGAAGAACACTCTTCTGGCTCTCCCTTGGCACTGGCGTGCTCGCGCTTGCCACCGGTGCGACCGCCACTACTCTTGCTTCTCTGGACTATATCGAATCGATAGACCACTGCGGCAGCAGCGCTTGCGACGCCATTGGCAACGAGCTGCAAGACAACGCCAATCGGAAATTCCTCCTTGCCGGCGTTTCCTTTGTCGTGACCGCTGTGGCGGCGGTCGGCACCGTGGTGTTCCTTCCCAAGCCCAAGACGTACTCCTCGAAGCTACCGGCACCCCGACGTGCCGATCGCTCTGCCACCACTACCCTGCGGTTAGTGCCGACACTGAACGTAGGCTTCTCCGGCCTTGTCTTGACAGGAGGATTCTGATGCACCTTTCCTACACAAATTGGCTTACCTCACTCTGGCATTCACTCGGCTTGGCCAGTCTCGTCGCATTGAGCCTGCCAAACGCCGGATGCGTCGAGGAGCAGCCCACTTGCAGCAAGGACGGCACCTGGGTCGCGGAGAGCAAGGCCTGCGTGTGCAACACTGGCTACAGCGGCGATGGCATTGTTTGCTCGGACGTCGACGAGTGCGCGGCTTCGCCCAACCCGTGTGGCGACGGGGCGGCCAGGTGCATCAACGAGCCTGGAGACTATCGCTGCGAGTGCAAACAAGGCTACGAGATCGAGGGCAAGCTCTGCGTCGACATCGATGAGTGTGCCGGCGGCCTTGGTCCGTGCCAGCAGGTCGCCCACGCCGGCGCCTGCGAAAACCTGTCTGGCAGCTACCGGTGCACCTGTGCCGCTGGCTATTCTCCCACCGAAGGTGGTGCGTGTACCGACGTCGACGAATGCCAGCAGAGCCCGAATCCTTGCGGCACAGGCGCCAGCGCTTGCACCAACAAGGACGGAAGCTACGATTGTTCCTGCCTCGCCGGCTACAGCTTTTCCGGCGGCACTTGCGCCGACATCAACGAGTGCGACAACCAGCCGTTCCCCTGCCACGCCGATGCCGCCTGCACCAATGCGAACGGGAGCTATTCCTGTGCCTGCAAGAACGGCTATATCGGCAACGGCTCGCGCTGCTACAAGACCACCAGCGATCAAATGGTGCTGATTCCGGCTGGCGAGCTCGTCATGGGCAGTGACCCCGAGGAGGGTGCAGCCCAGGACGAGGAGCCCGAGCACCGGCCATACCTTTCTGGGTACTATATCGACATCCACGAGGTAACCAACCGCCAGTACAGCGCCTGCGTCTCGGCCGGCGCCTGCACGCTGCCCGGCGACACCGGCTCGTGGACTCGAGACGACTACTATGGCAACGAGCCGTACGATAGCCATCCCGTCCTCTATGTCGACTGGGACCAGGCTGCCGCATACTGCAAGTGGGCGGGAAAACGACTGCCAACCGAGGCAGAGTGGGAAAAGGCAGCAAGGGGCGGCTGCGAGCTCGGCAAGTCGGGCGCGTGCGAGGATGACGACGAACGCCGCTATCCGTGGGCAGACCAAGAAGCTCAGGCAGCAACCTGCCAGCTGGCCAACATCGTGGTCGCCAATGACTCGGCATGTCTGAAGGACACCGCGAGAGTCGGAAGCTATCCAGATGGAGCAAGCCCGTACTGGGTGCTGGACATGGCTGGAAACGTCTGGGAATGGGTCGCTGACTGGTTCGGCGCTGACTACTACGACACCTGTGCTGCAAGCTGCGTCAATCCTACTGGCCCAAACGAGGGCACTCGCCGAGTAATGCGAGGAGGTAGCTTTTACCGGTATGCCGA
>JAZDLZ010000930.1:0-4532 GCA_043801535.1 Pseudomonadota bacterium | reverse complement strand
TCTGCCAACTCCGCCAGATGCACCCAGACTTGGCTTTCCTTGGGAGGTTCACCGGCGATGGGAAATCGAGAATGCCGTCAAAAACTCCACGAGAACACGAGCCACCTCGTGTTCGCCGAGGACACCGTTCTTTCAATCCCTTTACCTCAGTATCATCGCCGCCACCTCATTCTCCCCGACGCCAACCAAATACTCTCGCAGTGCCCGACGGAAGAGCTCCATCCGCGAGCGCAGTCCCTGCCGCTTCCATGCCTCGTCGAGCTTCTTGACCAGCTCGGCTTCCATGCGCAGCGGTAGAACCATGATCGCTGCGGCATCTTCCCGGCGAGCCCGTCGCTGTCGCGGGCCGGCGGCAATACGCCCCTTCTCCGCCGCGCGGAGCCTGTTCAGTTAGGTAGGTAGATGCGACTACTCGAAGTGGTCGGCCGCCCCACGAGCTCGAGGTAGCGAGCGCGGAGCTCGTCGATGGTGAGCTCGGAGAACTTCTTGCCGACGGTGGGTAGAGTGGCGCTGGTCTGCGTGGCGCTATCGACAGGCTCATGGTCGGCAGGAGCCTCGGAATCCTCGCCAGCCGACTGCTCGCTGGCACCGACTCCGGCTTGGTCTGCCGCAGGCGTGTTGGTTTCGCCTCGGGCATCCCCGGCATTCATGGCCACTGTGTCTGGATCCTGATCGACATCCTCATTGGCGGTGGCTGTCACCGCGGAGGTGTTGGTGGCAGTGGAATCGGGCTGTGCGGTTCCTGCCTCGGGAACGGACGTGTCGCTGGCTGCTTCCCCTGCAGGCGAGCTCGAGTCGGCTACCTCGGCCGCATTGTGATCGCCCGGCTCGCTGGCGGTCGCTTGCTGATCGGTAACGCAGGATCCATGTGCTTCCTTGACATGCGAGAATCCACTCCCTCGAACGAAGAGTCCAGCCGTCGAAAAAGAAGCGGTCCATTCACTTTCTGCTTGACGGTTTCCGGTCGGCGTCCTTGCTCGTGGGCGCCGGTCGACCCCGAATATCGTCGAGAACCGCTCTCACTCCTCGCCCGCGACAGCGTTGTCGACCCGGTCGATTGAAAAGCCTCCCGCGTCTCGTTCCTGCCGTCCTGGAACGATTCAGAGTGCCGAAAAACACCGTGCTATCATCAAGACACTGATGGCCGAGCTGATTGGGGATCGAGAAAACTGGACGCGAGCTCCGCGCGTCAATGGCGCACCGTTCGGACGTGAGTGGCGGTGCGCCTGGTCTTGTGGCAACCAGACCACCTGCCGCCTTGGACTCGTGCAGTGAGGAGATTTGCCCGGCAGGCTCGTGCCGGGGGGTAGGCATGAGGCTGATTCCAGGCGAATCAGTCGGGATTTGGTCGATTCGCGTCGAAAACGCGTGCCGTCCCGTCGCCAAATCCTGACGCCGCAAGGCTTTTTGGTTTTGGCGAAGGACATCTGGCTAGCGCCAGGTCACCCCACCGATGCCGGGAAGGTTCTTGAGCGCCACGTCGATGCCTTTGAGCACTCTACGAAGGAGGTCGGTATCCTCGCCGACGCCGAGCTCGGGACCGCGAGGCGTGCAGACGAGAATCAGCCAGTCCTCCCCGCGGAAGACCGAGTGGACACAGCCAACGAAGGTCACGGAGCTCCCGATCGAAGGAGAATCCGCCGGTCGTGGCGACAGCTTCGACTTGGCAGCGGCAAGCAGCCGGGGCAACACGCCAACCACGACCAGCACGCCAAGAAGAATCGCCAGCATCATTGCCGCGGTCTGCATCACTGGTCTCTTGCTGGGGGAGCCTTCAGTCTAGCCGCCGATACTAGCCGCCGCTTCTTGGTGCTTCTTGGCGCCCCCCTTGGCGCCCCTTGGCGCTTGCTCCCTCGCGCTTGCTTTCGAGCGCGGCGAGGATGCGCTCCGGCGAAGCGGGGAGCTCCTCGATCCAGACTCCGGTCGCCTGATGGATGGCGTTCAGGATCGCCGGGATGGTGGGCATGATGCCGCCCTCGCCGACTTCCTTGGCTCCGTACGGTCCGTTCGGTTCGTTGCTTTCGACGACGATTGCCTCGATCTCCGGCATGTCGATGGCGGTGGGAATGCGGTAATCGGCAAGATTCGGGTTGGCGATGTGACCGTCTGGCGTGAATACCACTTCTTCCATCAACGCCTCGCCAAGACCCATGGAAACGCAGCCCTGCATCTGTCCTTCCACCTGGGTGCGGTTGATTGCCTGGCCGCAGTCATGGGCAGCAACGATGCGTTCGACCTTGACCTGACCCGTCTCGAGGTCAACGCTGACGTCGGCCACCTGCGCCGAGCAACCATAGGCCGGCGAGGTGCCGACCGCCGCTCCCTTGAAAGTGCCGCCCAGCGGTGGCGGGCTGTACTCGCCCTTGCCGAGGATGGTGCCCCGCTCGAGGAAGGCCAGCCGCGATGCTTCGGCGAAGGTGAGATCGGGACCGGTGGGTAGCGCTGGCCAACCCCGGTGCTCCTTGGCATAGGACGAACGGATCCCGGCGACAAACGCGGCCACGTCGACGGATTTACGGATGGCACCGGAAAAACGCAGGAGGCCGTTCTCGATGGTAAGCTCCGTGGCCGGCACCTTGGCGACCGCTGCCACGGCGTCGAGAATCTGCCGGCGCACCTCTTCGGCGGCGGCGCGGGCGGCATGACCCGCCATGAGAGTGGTGCGACTCGAGTAGGCGCCCAGGTCGATGCCGTAGTCGGTATCGCCCGAACGTACTCGCACGACTTCGATCGGCACGCCGAGGGTCTCGGCGAAAACGGCAGCCAGCACGGTCTCGCAGCCTTGGCCGATCTCCGCCACTGCGCTCTCGACCAGCACGCCGCCGCCATTCTCGTCGACCTTGGCCACGACAGTCGAGTGCGGCGTGCGCGAGCGGTAGATCGGGTAGCCGGCGCCGGAGACGAAGAAGCCGCACGCCGCGCCCAAGCCACGGCCAGAGCCAACCACGCGCGAGCGATTCTTCCATCCCGAGCGGTCACGCACAGCCGTGAGGCACTCTCGCATGCCCAGACTCGACATGGCCAGGTCGTTGCAAGTGGTTTCCCCTGCCTCCATGACGTTCTTCAGCCGCAGCTCGATCGGGTCCATGCCGAGCTCCTCGGCAATCCGGTCGAGCTGGGTCTCGAATAGAGCTCTGGCAATGACTCCGCCGTGACCACGCTGAGCGCCACAGGTAGGCTTGTTGGTGACTACTCGAGTGGCACGGTAGCGCATGCTGGGTAGACGGTACGGAGCCCCGAGCAGGCTGCCAGCGTAGTAGATGGTCGCGATGCCAAAGCTGGCCGCGGCACCACCGTCGAGCAGCGCCTGGTGATCGAGGAAGAGCAGCCTCCCTTCGCGATCGACGCCGGTGGTCATGGTGTGGAAGAACTGGTGACGCGAACGGCCGTGGAGAAACACCTGCTCGCGGGTGAAGGTGATCTTGACCGGCTTGTTGGTGGCGCGGGCGAGCAGACAGGTGGCGAGCTCCGCCGAAGAAGCCGAGGCCTTGGCACCGAATCCGCCGCCAACGCGTGGCATCACCACCCTCACCATGTGCTCGGGCATGCCGAGCACCATTGCCACGGTGCGCTGCACGTAGTGGGGCGCCTGGGTGGAGGAGAAGAGGGTCAAGCGACCTTGCGGATCCATCTCGGCGAGCGCCGACTGTGGCTCGAGGAACGCAGCGTTCTGCATCTTGCTCGACAGGCGATCGGTACGCACGATGTGTGCCCGGCCGCGAGTTGCGTCGACGTCCCCGAAATCCTGCTCCCCCGTCGCGCAAACATTGCGGGGATACGCCTCGTGGATCTGGGGTCGGCCAGGCTCCTGGGCAGTCAGGGCGTCGAGCACGGGCTCCAGCTCCTGGTAGTCGACGCGGATGAGCGAGGCAGCCTCGATCGCGGTATCGCGGTCGATTGCCGCAACCGCGGCGATCTCGTCGCCGATGTAGCGGACCTTGTCGCTGGCGAACACGGTTTCGTCGTAGCGTGCCGGGCTGACGCCGAAACGGACAGCAGGCGTGTTCCTCGCGGTAATGACGGCGCGTACCCCAGGAAGGCGTTCGGCTCGCGAGGTGTCGATGTCGAGGATCCGGGCATGGGCGAGCGGACTCTGAACCAGGGCGCCGTAGAGCATGCCGGAACGCGAAAGGTCGTCGGCGTAGAGCGCACGGCCAAGAACCTTGTCCGGCGCATCCAGTCGTGGACCACGCCCTCCGAGCACCGCGAAACTCCGGGTCATGACGCACTCCCTTCTTGGCCTGCATCCATTCCTCTCGCCACACAGCAGGCGGCTCCGGTGACGCCTGTGCCACCGGTGACAAAGGCGGTGCTCGCGTCACCTGCGACTACGGTCGCTCCGGCGGTTCCGGTCGCTCCCGTTGCTCCGGAGGCACCTTCTCGTAGCCGTTGCGCTGCCAGTAGCACCGCCTCGACGATCTTCTGGTAGCCAGTGCAGCGGCACAGGTTCCCAGCGATGGCCAGACGCACGGCGGCTGGTCTTGGATCGGGCTGCTCGTCGAGGAAACTGGCAGCGGTGAGCACCATGCCTG
>JAZDLZ010000901.1:0-2251 GCA_043801535.1 Pseudomonadota bacterium | reverse complement strand
GAGGACCAAAGACCGAGAACGGCCTGCGCTCCCTCGGGTGCCTTGTCATGTCCATCCGACCGAGACACGTCCACGTCGGGTATCGCTGACGCTCTGGTTTCGCCGCCATCGACGGGGACCAACGAGCAACGATCACACCCTTTCCTCTTGACCCTGACACAGTGCCCGCCGTATATGAGGCAACATTGAGCATTCCCTAGCCTGGACTGGGCAGCGCAGGTCTGCGAACGTACATTGAGGGCGGTGCAGACGACTAGACTATCGCCACGGCGCTGGCTGTGCGCTCTCGACGAATCTTTTAGCCAGAGGGGTACAAAGGTGAAGCTCCGCAATGTATGGATGACGACATCATTGGCGCTGGCTTGCTCGGCTTGCTGGGAAGGCGGGGTTCCGCCGAATACCGTACTGATGACTTGCGGTCTCAGCGACGATGAGGCTCGCTGTGACGACAGCAATGCCTGTACGCTCGACGATCGGTGTTGGGCGGGGACTTGCCACGGCCAGCCTGCAACTTATGCCGCCGCCTGCGACGACGGCAACCCGTGCACCGAGCTCGATGCCTGCGCTGGCGAGGTGTGCCGGGGCGTGTTGGCGCCCAACGACATGCCTTGTGACGATCTCGACCCTTGCACGGTTGGCGATATCTGCGCCTGGGGAGTGTGCGGCGGCAACGCCAAGGATTGCTCGAGCGTGGCCGACACCTGCCACACGGGAGCCTGCGCACCCGCCACTGGCGCGTGCGAGCCAGTGGCGCTGGCCGACGAAACCGAGTGCGACGACGGCAACCGGTGTACTCACGACGATGCGTGCTCGGCCGGACAGTGCGCGGGCCTGGCAACCGACTGCGCCGCCTGGAACGACGGCTGCAACACTGGAGTGTGCGATGCCGAGAGCGGTGCGTGCACCAAGGTTGCGGTCGCGGACGGGTCGGCCTGCCAGGACGACAGCGCCTGCACCGGCGAGGACACCTGCACCGGAGGCGAGTGCCAGCCCGGCCGCCTGCTCGACTGCGCGGATCTGACCGGCGGCTGCATGAAGGGTCCCTGCAACCCCGTGGATGGCACCTGCGCCGGTGCTCCCATCGCCGATGCGTCGCCTTGCGACGACGGTGACCCCTGCACCGGCGGCGATGCCTGTCTCGCTGGAGCGTGTACGGCGACCAAGAACCTGTGCCAGTGCGACGGAGTTGCCGATGGCACTGGCTGCGACGACTATGACGCCTGCACGGTGGCCGACGCCTGTGCTGGTGAATTGTGCAAGGGCAAGGCGGTCGATTGCAGCGGGCTCGACAATGCCTGCAACTACGGAGTCTGCGATCCCGCCACCGGCGGCTGCCTGCCCAACCCGGTCTTTCCCGGTACCCCGTGCGACGACCTCGACCCCTGCACGGTAGCGGACGCCTGCGCCAGCGGGGGGGTGGTCTGCCAGGGCACGGCAAAAGACTGCCACGCGCTCGATTCCGAGTGCCTGGCTGGTGTCTGCGAGCCTGGCACCGGCGTCTGCACGACGGAACCGCGAGCGGACGGCACTGCGTGCGCCGACTCCGACCCGTGCACTGGCTTCGAGACCTGCACCGCTGGCGAGTGCGGCGGCGGCCTCGACATCTGTGGTCCGTGCCACGATGGCTCGGCCGGCTCGCCCTGCGACGACAGCAACCCCTGCACGGGGAACGACGTCTGTTTCGACGACGGGTCCGGCGGCCTGTCGTGCCGCGGCGAGCTCGTGGCGTGCACGGACCTCGACTCCGCCTGTCACGAAGGGTTCTGCGATCCGAGCACCGGCGCCTGCGCTGCCCGGCCGCGAGGAGGCAAGGCGGTCTGTGACGATGCCAACAACTGCACCGAGCGCGACGTCTGTGACAAAGGGACGTGTGCCGGCATTCAGTATCCAGTGTGCGGCACGACTCCCAGCCGCTGCGAATCCCACCTGCCGAACGACAGCGTGGAAACGGCCGAAGCTCTCGGCCGGCTTGCCAGCCCCGTAGTAGTGGTGCGAATGCGCGTGGACGCCCCCGGTGAATCCGACTGGCTCGCGGTCGCGCTCGTGGCCGGGGAGCTCTTGACCGTCAACACGCTGGCTGACTGCGACGAGACGATCGACACGATACTCGCCGTCTACGATCGCGACGGAACGACGGTCCTCGCCCATGCCGATGACGTCGCCGGCAGCTCGTGGGCTCGCATCGAGTCGCTCGCGGCACCAGCGGACGGCGTCTACTTCGTGCGCGCCTTCTCCTACCAGACGGGGAGCG
>JAZDLZ010000900.1:0-8773 GCA_043801535.1 Pseudomonadota bacterium | reverse complement strand
GGCGGCCAGGCGCGCAGAACGTTGGCTGGCGCGTCTCGACCTGGCGCGATGGTCGTCGCACCGAGTCCAGGAGCTCTCCAAAGGAATGCAGCAGAAGGTTCAGTTCGTTACCGCGCTCTTGCACGAACCGGATCTGCTCATTCTCGACGAGCCGTGGAGTGGGCTCGATCCACTCAACACCGACGTCTTGTTGGAAATCGTGAGAGAGGAGAAGGATCGGGGCAAGACGATTCTCTTTTCCACCCACCTGATGGATCAGGCGGAAAGATTGTGTGACGAAGTCTGCATTATCAGCAGGGGGCGCAAAGTCGCGGCTGGCACGGTAGGCGACCTGCGTCGCGCGGGAGCCAGGGAGCGCACCGTCCTGGTGTCGTTTGCCACCGTCGAGGACGATGCGCTCGCCCAGTCGGTATTCGGGGATCGAGCGTTGGTGCAGGCCACAAGCAAGCAGTCCGCTCATTTCGAGGTCGAGCTACCGGCAGGTTCTTTCCCGCAGCAGCTCCTGGAGCGGCTGGTGGAGGCTGGAGCGCGTATTCGACGCTTCGAGGTGGCAGAACCGTCGCTCCACCAGGTTTTCGTGGAGCGAGTCAGAGCCGAGGAGGCTGCCCTGTGATTGGGAATGCTCGCGGGTGCTGGGTCATCGCCAAGCGTGAGTTCCTCGAGCGGGTTCGTAGCAGATGGTTCCTGATTGTCACTCTGCTCGGTCCAGTGCTCATGGTCGGCAGCACCGTGTTCGCAGCCAAGATGGCCAAGAAGCAGGCACTGCGGGCGACCCGGATCGAGCTGGTTTCGCGCGGAGACGAGAAGCTGGCCGAGATCGTGGCGGCAGGATTGCAGATTGCCGATCCCAATCTGCAGGTGATGAAGGTTGCGTCCGACACTCCCCGCGAAGAGCTCCTGGCCCGAATCGAGCGCCGCGACATCGACGGGTACATCGACTTGCCGGCGGATCTCCTCGGAGGGGGAACGATCGACTACTACGGTTCCAACGCCACCAGCTTTGCCGCGATCGCCCGGATGGAGGCCGGCGTCCAGATTGCGGTAATCGGAGCCAGGGCAGAGCAGGCAGGGCTCGATCCCGAACGCCTCGCCATGGTTTTAAGGCCGGTTCGATTCGTCCCCAAGTATACGACCGGCGAAGGGGAATCCTCGTCGGGAGCTGCCTCGTTCGTGGTGGGCTACATCGCGATGCTGGTCACCTATATCGGGATACTCCTCTACGGACAGAACGTCCTGCGGAGCGTCATTCTCGAGAAGACGAGCCGGGTCGTGGAGGTCATCGTCTCGACAGTTCGGCCATTTGCCTTCATGGCTGGAAAGATCCTCGGGGTGGGTACTCTGGGCCTGCTCCAGATGGGAATCTGGGCGGTGATGGCGTTGCTTCTTCTCCGGTATCGGGTCGCGCTGCTCGGGATGCTGGGCGTGTCCCAGCCCGGCTCCTGGTCGATCCCACCGTTTGGCCTGGATGCAGTGGTGATCGTGTTGCTGTTCTTTCTGCTCGGCTATTTTTTCTACGCCTCGCTGTACGCAGCAGTGGGCGCGCTCTGCAACAGCGATCAGGAAGCCCAGCAAGTGCAGACTCCAGTCACCTTGCTGCTCGTCGTTCCCGCCATCTGCATGCCGTTGATCGGAAACGACGCCCGTGGTCCCGAGGCTGTCGTGCTCACCCAGATTCCGTTCACTTCGCCGGTGCTGGTGCCGATGAGATACCTGCTCGGCGGAGTCCAGTCCGCCGAGCTCGTTCTCTCCGCCGTGGTCCTGCTCGTCTCCATTGCTGCCGCGGTGTGGCTATCGGCGAAGGTCTACCGTATCGGTATTCTCATGTACGGCAAGCGGCCGTCACTCCGGGAAATCATTCACTGGGTAAGGTACTGAGTCGCCTGAGTCGCCGTCGTCGCAGGACGATGAACGAGACTTGTGTGGCAGTTCCTTGCGCCTACAACGCGCTCATGGGTGTGCGCGGTCCCTGTCCTGGCATGCTGCTGGACGGAGCATATGCGTTGAAGCATGCGGTCGGTCGTGGTGCCGCAGGGCAGGTGTGGCTAGCCGATGATGTCGTTCTCAATCGTCCGGTTGCGGTCAAGATTGTCCCACCCGAGCTCGTCGGGTCGAATACCGAAGCATGGCGGGTGGCGCTGCGACGGGAAGCGGCGGCCATGGCCTCGATCCGTCATTCCAACGTGGCTGGAGTCTTCGCCTTTGGCCGACACCGGGACCTGCACTACTACATCATGGAGTGGGTCGACGGCGAGACTCTCGCCGCGGAGATCGAGCAGCAGAACACGACCCGCCGGCGCATGACTCTCCGGCGAGGGCTGAGAATCGTGGCCGAGGCATGCCGTGGTCTGGCGGCGGTACACGAGGCGGGCATCGTCCACCGGGACGTGAAGCCGAGCAACATCATGCTCGCTCGGGACGGCCGGGTGGTGTTGATCGATTTTGGCCTGGTGAGAATGCCAGACGGAGCTGGTCCTGGCGGTGCGCCGGTTGGCACCCCTCGCTACATGGCGCCAGAGCTGGCGCGCTCCACGTCCCTGCCGCCGTCGGAGGAGATGTACCTCGCCGACATCTACTCGCTCGGCGCCACGGCATACGAGCTGGTCACCGGTGCTCCTCCGTTTCCCGGCGAGGGCGCGCGAGAGGTAATCAGCCGCCATCTTCACGAGCTGCCAGATCCGCCGTCGCGACGGCGGCGCGATCTTCCGGCGGTCGTCGACCGGCTGATCCTGCGGGCGTTGGCCAAGAGACCGCGCGAGCGTTACCTGAGCTGCGAGGACATGCGTGCGGCGGTCGCCGCGGTGGCTGCCCGCCTCAGACCAGAGCCGGTCGCGGCGGCGCCGCGCGTCCTGGTGGTCGACGACGACGCTGATTTCCGCGCCTTCGTCTGCTCGTTCGTGCGGCGGCTCGCCCCCGACGCCTATCTCTACACTGCTGGCGATGGCGCGGAAGCCCTGGACATGGCGAGGCGAATTCAGCCGCACCTCGTCGTCCTCGACTTCAACGTCCCTTCCATGAACGGGCTCGAGCTCGTCAAGGTGCTCGCGCTCTGTCCGGAGACCACCAGAACCAGAGTGGTCGTCGTCTCTGGTGCGGCTGGCGGCGCGGAGCGAGCCCGCTTCGAGAAGCTGGGAGTGGTTCGTGTTCTGGAGAAGCCGTTGACGCCCGTTCTGTTTATCGAGGCGATCCGGACTGCCCTGGCGGTTGCGGCATAGCCAGCGGCCACTCTGGAGCTTGTTGACGGTCGAGCTGCTGCGCTAGAGTGCCAGGGCAGCATGCGTCGAGACTGGTGGTATCCCAATGATTAGCAGCGCCTATTCCTCGGAACGAAGCCCCAAGAGTTGCCTGGATTCAGGCAGAACAGATGACGCACCCCGGGAGCACGCACTGGCCAGGCGGCGGCGCGCGGCAATCGTCGTCTTGCTGGTAGCTGTCGTTTGGTCGGTGGGCTGTGGTGACGGGGGAGCACCAACCAGTGGTGGCAGTGGGGTCGCGAAAATGGCGCTTTCAACGGAGTGCCTGGCGGTAGGTGATAGCTGCGATCTCGATGGCACCCTCTGCACTTTTGACCTGTGCGTCAAGGACGCAGGGGTGTTGTCGTGCCATTTCATCTCCAACCAGCCGGGAGGCAACTGCGAGAGCGACGACAACCCGTGCACCTCCGACCGCTGCAGCGGCGGCATTTGCGTTCATGCTCTGAGCATCGGGGTGGTGTGCGACGACGGGGATGTGTGTACCAACGATACCGTCTGTCTGGCCAGCGGCGATTGCGCAGGAGGGACCGCGGAAGAGTGCAACGACTACAACCAGTGCACCGTCGATTCGTGCGATCCGGCCAGTGGTTGTGTTTCCAGCACCCGCTCCTGCGACGACAAGAACGAGTGTACGAGCGATAGCTGTAATCCGGCGAGTGGATGCATTTTCGGCAGTATCACGGGCATTGCCTGCGATGACGGCAACCTCTGCACCAGCGGCGAAAGCTGTGGCGGTGGAGCGTGCGGCGGGGGAACTGCGGTGGTGTGCAACGACGGGAATCAGTGTACCCTGGATATGTGTGACCCGAGTTTTGGCTGCCGCTTCATCCCTGTTGGCGAATGCGAAATCGACGCAGCGGTCGCGGATGCTGCTCTCGATGCTGCGCCCGACGGCGCTGTCGACGGTGCTGTCGATGGGGCTGTCGACGGTGCTGCAATCGACGCCGCTGCTGTCTCGGACAGTGAAAGCGTTGCTGACAGCACTGCGCAGAATGATGCCTTGCTGGCGGCTGATGGAGTGGCCGATGGAGAAATAGATGCAATGCCAGCCCCGTTGCTTGATGGCACGGCTGATATCGATGGAACGGACGTTGACAGTATTGGTGAAAGCGACGCCGCTGGTGACGCGATGCTCGTCGATGGAACGGTCACGGACAGCGCTGTCGCAGACAGCACGGTGGGAGATGGTGCTGTCGACGGGAGAGCCGGCGATCCGCGCCTCGATGATGCGCATCAGCTCGACGCTGGTGCCTCCGCTGCCGATTCTGCCAACGCCGGTCTCGATGTTCATTGGGGGGGCGGTGGTGGATGCAGTTGTGAGCTAGGCCATCAGCCACCGCCGGGGCGATCGTCACAGGCTAGCGGAGCTCTGCTGGTGCTCCTTGCATGCTGTCTGCGGAGGTTCCGTCGGGTGAGGCTGTCGTCTGCTCACTTGGCCGGTGTCTTTCTTGGTTTCGTTTTGCTCGTTGCCTGGTCTGCAAGTGCCGGGGCGAACGGGTTCGATATTCAGCTTTTCCGTCCAACCGGATCGTCGACTGGCTATTTTTCGCAGGAAAGCGGCCGGGTGGTTCCCTCGGGAACCGTCGATCTCACCTTGACCGGCGACTATGCCAACGATTTGCTGGTGGCGACGGATCCGGTGACTGGCGAGCCGATCGAAGACGGACGGTTGGTGGGCAGTCGATTCGGGCTCTTCGCTGCAGCCTCCTTCGGGATTGCCGGCCTGCTCGAGATTGGCGCGGGACTGCCGTTGATTGCGTACCAGGATGGAAGCGCCCAGAAGAGGATTGGCTCGGAGGAGAATCCGCTTCCTGCAACCGCGCGGCCGCTGCCGGCGACCACTATCGGTGACGCTTGGCTAGCTGCCAAGCTGCGTTTGCTGGGTGGTCGCGACAGGCCGGGCTGGAGAGCTGCGGTCGCCACGACGGTCATGTTGCCGAGTGGGTCCCTCGAAGGTTTTGCTGGTGACGGGAAGACCTCGGTCTGGCCGAGGCTGATTGTTGGCTTCGAGCTGGAGCGGCTGTCGGCGACGCTGAATGTCGGCTACCATTGGCGCGCTCGCGCCCAGATCGGGGACTTGGTCGTCGATGACGAGCTTACCGCAGGAGCGGCGATTGGCTATCACCTCCTTCCGGGAAGGCTGACGGCGTTTGCCGAGGCTCACGCGACCAGGGGCATGGCGTCGGCAAGCTCGGGTGCAGCCATGCCAGCCGAGTTGCTCGCTGGCGGCCGCCTGCTGGTCGGTGGTTGTCTGGCGATCCAAGGAGGCGTTGGCTTTGGTCTTACGACTGGCTATGGCTCGCCTGGTATGCGGGGAGTGCTCGGGATTGCCTGCAGCGGAATCGGAGGCGCGGGCAGCAGCCGAGCTCGACAGCGTGCTGGGCTCGACGATGGCATTGCCAGCGTGGCTGACTGCGTCCCAGATGGTGCTGCCGGCGAGGCGGATCGACAGTCGCAACCAGACCGCCGGCGCTCGCTCCGCCTGAGACCGTGCAAGGAACCTGACGGTGACGGCGACGGTGTTCCCGACGAGGTCGACAGGTGTCCGGCAGTGAGGGGCAGCGACGAGAACCATGGATGCCCGTCGGGCCAAGGTCAGAGTGTTGTCGCCGATTCGTCTGGGCCCGCGAGCACGAGCACGGCTGCGAGCACGAGCACGAGCACGGCTGCGGGCGCGAGCACGAGCACGGGCGCGGCAGCGAGCGTGAATGCGAATGCGAGCGTGAATGCGCCCGCCGGCGTGGATGCGGGCGCCGGTTCTCCTCGGGATCGTGATCGCGACGGCGTGCCCGACGCGTTCGACCGCTGCCCGGACGAAGCAGAGGACCTCGACTCGATCGCCGACGACGACGGTTGCCTGGAGCTGGATCAAGACGCCGACGGCATGCTCGACTTCATGGATTCCTGTCCGACCGAGCCAGAGACGCTGAACGATGCCAACGACGAAGACGGATGTCCGGATAGCGGCGAGCCTCTCGTGCTCTCGAAGGCAGATTCGCTCGAGATCGTGCAGCCCGTCTGTTTCGAGCGGCGGCGTCGCGGCTCCTCTACCAGAGTCGCTCGCGGCTCGGAGCGAGCCTTGGCATTGGCAGCCAAGGTCCTCAATCTTCGCCGGGAAATCAAGCGCGTCAGAATCGAGCAGATGACTGGCAGCCTCGACGAGGGCTTGGCGATCCATCAGTACCTGATCGTCAAGGGCGTCGAGGCAGAGCGGATCGAGTTGTCGGCTCCTGTCAGGGTGGACGCGACCGGGAAGGCTCGGGAGGAGGGGCGAAACAACGGGGCGAGCTGTGTCTCGATCAGGCTCCTCGTCACCGCTCGCACTGGCCAGGTGGATTAGGAGCCGCGCATTATGCCGCCAGCGAAGAGCAGGCTGTGCCAGAGCAGGAGCTTGGCGGTATTGGCCAGCACCGGGTTGAGCTCACGGCCTTTTGCGCGAGCAGCGCGCCTGGCGAGCTGGATTCCCCGCGGCAGAGTGACGAGCGGGAGCAGCGCCCACGGATTCCGCCAGAGGACCGCAATGACAAGAGGCGCGGCATAGGCGGCTGCCACGAGGAGCGCATACTCGGCAACGGCAGCCTGGACGCCGAGTCGTACGGCAAGAGTTCGTTTGCCGGCCTTGGCATCGGTATCTCGATCGCGCAGGTTGTTCACGACTAGCACTGCCGAGGAGAGGGCTCCGGCCGGAATCGACGCCCACACGGCGAGCACCGGGACGCTACCCATCTGGACGTATGCTGTGCCACAGACTGCGACAAAACCAAAGAACAGCAGCACGAACAATTCGCCGAGACCATGGTAGCCGAGCGGATAGGGACCGGCAGTGTAGGCTACGCCGCAGAGGATAGATGCCAATCCGACGGCGATCAGGATCGGCCCGGCGCTGAATACCAGATAGAGCCCCGCGAGCGCTGCCAGCGAGAAGGCGACGATTGCTCCCGTCCGCACTGCCGCCGGCGAGAGCAGACCTGCCTGTGCTGCTCGCACCGGACCAAGTCGTTCGCTGTTATCGGCGCCTTTCAGGAAGTCGGCGACATCGTTCGCCAGGTTGGTGCCGATCTGGATCGCGATTGCCCCGAAGAGCGCTGCGAGCGCTGGGCCGAGACGAAAGGCACGGTGGGCAAAGGCACAGGCAGTCCCAACGAGAACCGGGGCGATCGAGCAAGTCAGCGTGGCCGGCCGGCAGGCGAGCATCCAGCTCCGCAGCGTGCCTGTGGCGGCGGGCCTGCCCTGCTCCTCTGTCTTCGGTGGTGCGGCGCTTTCTTGCATGGACCCGCATATTTCCAGCACTGCCCGCAGTATGCAACTGGGCCAGGGGGTGATGGGTGACCTGGACGTCATGGCATTCTCGGCAGGCTAGCCTGGGATGAGAAGCCACTCGGCCGCATCGTGAACCTCTATCCTTGCTGCCAGATTGGGAAGGGAATGCGGAGTCAGCGTGACAAGGTGCAGCTTGGCGCGGCCGTATTCTCGCGCCGCCTCCAGCAGTCCCCGTACCTCGCGCTCGCGAGCCTCATCCGTATCGAGATCAGCGCACACCTGGATCAAATCCTCTCGGCCGTCGTGATAGCGGGCGAGGAAGTCGACTTCGTGGCCGCCCTTCGTTCGCACGTACGTCACGTCGGCGCTGCGGCGGACGAGCTCCAGCAGGACGCACGTCTCCAGCGCATGGCCGAGATTGGCCCGGCCTCCGCGATCATAGATAGGGATGAGGCCGGCGTCGACCGGGTACGCTTTGCGGGGGTTGACCATGCGACGTCGTTCGGAGCCGCCGGCCACCGAAATGGTGTGGACGAGGAACGCGTCCTCCAGGTAGGCGAGGTACGCGTGCAAAGTGTCCTTTGCCGCCGGGATGCCCTGTGACCGCAAATCGTGGTGAAACTTGCCCACGCTGAATAGTCCTCCCGCGGCGGCGAGGAGATGTCGGGTCATCCAGCGCAGGGCGACAGGGTTTGACACCCCGTGGCGTTCGATCACGTCGCGCAGCAGAGCTACGTCGACGTAGCTGCGTAATAGGTCGAATCGATCGCGCGCATCGATTCCCTGCGCCTCCGGAAAGCCGCCGCAGGTCAAGTACTCGCGAAGCGCATGCTGTACGACCGAGCGCACCGATTTTGGCAAGCGGTCGGCAGCCTGCCCAGGTTCACGACCACTGTGTCGCAGCGCCTCGCGGAAGCTGAAGGGGTGTACGACCACCTCGAGCGCGCGCCCGCGCATGCTCGTCGCTACCTCGCGGCTGAGGAGCTTGGCCGATGAGCCGGAGAGGAACAGATCAACCGACTCCGTGTCGAGCAATCGCCGAGCAAAACCCTCCCAGCCGGGTACGTTCTGGATTTCGTCGAGTAGAAATACCACGCGCTGGCCGTCGCGCGATTCGGGGTGCAGGCGGTAGTACTCGTCCACGACGAGATGCAGATCAGCCGCAGCCATGCCGGCGAGCCGTTCGTCCTCGAAGCTGAAGTAGAGCAGTCGTTCGCGTGGCGTGCCGCCGGCGAGACGTTCGGCCACTACCTGCCAGAGGT
>JAZDLZ010000879.1:0-5051 GCA_043801535.1 Pseudomonadota bacterium | reverse complement strand
CTTGATGTTGGCGTTCTGCAGGCAGTTGGCCGATCGCACCGATAGCTCGAGCTCGTCGACCGTCCGCCACAGATTCTCGTTGAGCTTCTCCAACTCTTCGTTCACCGGAGTCTCGATCGGCTCCGGCTGCTCTTCGAAGTTGATGAAGATCGAGATCTGCTCCTTGACGATCTTCGCCGCAAAAGCAACCGCATCCTCGGGTCGTACTACGCCGGTAGTCCACACCTCGAGGGTCAGTTTGTCATAGTCCGTCTGCTGGCCGACCCGGGCGTTGGTTACCGTGTAGTTCACCTTCTTCACCGGCGAGAAAAGCGAATCGACCGGGATGGTTCCAACCGCCATGTTCAGCGACTTGTTCCGTTCTGCCGGAACGTAGCCACGACCGACGCCGAGGTGGAGCTCCACGTGCAGCTTTCCGCCTCGTGAAATCGTGGCAATGTGATGCTGTGGGTTGAGGATTTCGACCCCATCGACGAGGGTGATGTCGCCAGCCACCGCGTCTCCCTCGATTTCCTTGTCGAGCCGCACCACTCTGGGCTTGGCGCTGCTCATCCGGACAAGAATCCCCTTTATGTTGAGGATGATGTCGGTGACGTCCTCGACGATATCGGGTAGGGTGGTGAACTCGTGGAGGGCTCCCTCGATCTTCACCGCGGATACGGCTGCTCCCTGTAGCGACGAAAGAAGCACGCGACGCAGCGCGTTGCCGAGCGTAATGCCGAAGCCCCGCTCGAGCGGCTCGCAGACGAACTTGCCGTAGCTACTGGATCGCTCTTCGACTTCCAAGCTCCGCGGGCGGATCAGCTCCCGCCAGTGTCGGGCAAGGAAACTCTGGTCGCTGGTGATGGTGGTTGTCGGCGTGGCCGTGGCCATCTCTGACATCTCGTCAAGCCTCCGATGCTGCTGCAGCGTAACGCAAATACTGCCTACTTCGAGTACAGCTCGACGATGAGCTGCTCCCTGATGGGCAGCGTCACGTCCTCGCGGCTAGGCAGCCCCTTCACTACCCCTTTGAAGCCGTCCTTGTCGAGCTCCAGCCACGATGCAATCCCGCGACGCTCGACAGCTCCGAGGGAGTCGACGATCCGCGCTACCTTGCGCGACGACTCCTTGACTATGATGACGTCGTTCACTCGGACTGCGTACGACGGGATATCGACTCGGCGGTTGTTGACCAAGAAATGCCCGTGTCGTACCAGTTGGCGTGCCTCGGCGTGGTCCGAGGCGAAACCGAGACGGTAGACGACATTGTCGAGTCGCCTCTCCAGGAATTGAATCAGATTCTCGCCGGTCACGCCCTTCGCCTGGGCCGCCTTGTAGTAGCAGCCTCGGAACTGCCGCTCGGCGAGTCCATAGATGCGCTTTACCTTCTGCTTCTCGCGGAGTTGCTCCCGGTAATTCGACGCCTTACGTCGCCGAGCCTGTCCGTGCTGTCCAGGAGGATAGGCGCGCCGCTCGTAGCCGCACTTGTCGGAGAAGCAGCGATCTCCCTTGAGAAACAGCTTCATGTCTTCACGCCGGCACAGCCGGCAAACAGCCCCAGAATAGCGTGACATTCGACCTTACCTTCTTGCCTTTGCCTCGAATCCTCTAGTACCACGATTCCCACGAAAAAGAGCCTGGTCCTCACTCGCTCCAATACCAAGGCTCCGGCGCGCTCTTCGCGCCTGCCAGCCGCAACCTCACACTCGGCGACGCTTCGGCGGGCGACAACCGTTGTGGGGAATCGGCGTCACGTCACGAATCAGACTGATCTTGAAGCCTGCCGCCTGCAGCGCGCGCAGCGCCGACTCGCGACCAGCGCCCGGCCCCTTGACGACGACCGAGATGGACCGCATGCCGTGCTCTTGCGCCTTCTTGGCAGCATCTTCGGCGGCCAACTGGGCAGCAAACGGCGTTGACTTGCGCGACCCCTTGAAACCGCGCACGCCCGCCGACGACCATGCCACCACGTTGCCGGAAACGTCGGTAATCGTGACGATAGTGTTGTTGAACGTCGACTGAATGTGAGCAATCCCGCTCTGGACGTTCTTTCTTACCTTCTTCTTTGTCTTTGGCTTCGCCATGTCGATTCCTTAGCCGACCTACTTGGCCGGTGCAGCAGGCTTCTTGCGAAGCATTCCCTTGCGTGGACCCTTGCGGGTACGGGAGTTCGTGTGCGTCCGCTGGCCGCGCACTGGAAGGCCACGACGATGCCGCAGCCCCCGATAGCAGCCAAGATCCATCAGCCGTTTGACATTCATCGAGACTTCGCGACGAAGATCGCCCTCGACCTTGTAATCTGCGTCGATCACGTCGCGAATGCGGCGGGTCTCGCTCTCGTCGAGGTCATCGGTGCGCTTGTCCGGTGATACGTCGGCCTTCTTGAGAATCTCGCTCACCTTGGCTCTGCCGAGACCATAGATGTAGGTTAGCGCAATCTCCATCCGCTTGTTGCGGGGCAGGTCAACTCCTGCGATACGAGCCATCTCTCTTCTCTCCTCACTAGCGGCCAGGCCGGCGCTCAGGGCGGCACAACGAGCGCCGCTGCCGACCAGGAGCTTCTTTTTCTATCCTTGACGCTGCTTGTGCTTGGGATTGGTCGGACAAATCACCCGCACAATTCCCTTGCGCTTTATGATTTTGCACTTGTCGCAAATCTTCTTGACCGAAGCTCTCACTTTCATGCGTCACCAACAATTCTGGAGTCACAGCTCACGGCCGGCTTAGCACCAACGGTTCGTTCTCGGTGACAGCCACCGAGTGTTCGAAGTGAGCCGACAGTTTGCGATCCTGGGTTACCACTGTCCACCTGTCATCGAGCACCACAACTTCATGGGTGCCCGCATTTACCATAGGTTCTATGGCAAGCACAAGCCCTGGCTTCAATCGAATACCTTTTCCCGGAGGTCCGATGTTCGGCACCGGCGGATCCTCGTGCAACTTTTTGCCAATACCGTGACCGACATACTTGCGAACAACCGAGAAACCGTTGACCTCGACATACTCCTGAACGGCCCAGCCAACATCCTGAAGCCTGCTGCCCTGCCTGCACTTCTCGATCGCCCGTTCCAGGGCAGTCTTGGTTACCTCGAGGAGCAGCCGCGCCTCGGGAGCCACCTCTCCGATCGCTAGCGTGCGGGCAGCATCGCCGCAGTATCCGTCACGAAAACAGCCAAAATCCAGACCGACGATATCGCCCTCCTTCAGGACGTCATCGCGGCTAGGAATACCGTGGACAACGACTTCGTTCACGCTAGTACACAACACCGCCGGGTAGCCATGATAGTTGAGAAACGCCGATGTTACCTTGTGCCGCTCGATCTCTCGGACGGCGACCTCGTTCAATTCCCAGGTCGATACTCCTGGCTTGGCAGCTGCCTCACAGCAGTCGAGGATCTCATTGACAATCAGATTCGCCTCTCGCAGCTTCTCGAGCTCACCGGGTGTCTTGTAGATGATCCCCATCTCTCTGCAAGCAGTCGCTGCCCTCTCGGCTAGGCCGCGTCTATGGCTGTGGCCAGCCGATCGAACACTTCTTCCAGACCGCCGACTCCGTTGACCCTTCTTACCAGGCCCTTCTTCTCGTAGTAGCCAGCCACCGGTGCCGTATCGCGATGGTACGCCTGTAGCCGGGCCTTGATTCGCTCGAGCTGGTCGTCAGGCCGCTGCACCAGATCGCCACCACAGGCATCGCAGATTCCCGGTTTACTCGGCGGCGAAAACTCGAGGTGATAGGTTCGCTGGCAACCAGAGCACATCCTCCGGCCAACGTTTCGCGTTTCGACTTCTCCGTCTGGCACCTCGACGATGACCACCCGGTCGATCTTGCGACCGAGCTTGGCCAGCATCGAATCGAGCGCCTCGGCCTGGGCAGGAGTGCGCGGGAATCCGTCGAAGATCGCTCCCTGCTTGGTCTCGGGCTGGGCAAGCCTCTCCTGGATGAGGGCGATGACGATCTCGTCGGACACCAGCCCGCCGGCATCCATGATGGCAGCAACCCGCTTGCCGAGCTCGTTGCCCGAGGCGCGGGCCGCCCGCAGCATGTCACCAGTAGCGAGCTGCGGAATCCGATAGCGCTCCACCAGCCGTTTGGCCTGGGTTCCCTTGCCTGCCCCTGGCGGTCCCACCAGAACAATCAGGCGATCGCGATCGGTTGTGACTGGCGATAGTGACATGGCCTCTTCTCTCCTAAGTCCTCGCAACGGCACGGCCGCGAATCCGCGGACCCTTTGGTCCGGTGAATCCCTCGTAGTGCCGCGTAATCAAGTGCGACTCGATCTGTTGCACCGTGTCGAGCGCCACGCCAACGACGATGAGCAGCCCGGTTCCGCCGAAGTAGAAAGGAACGCTCATCTTCGACTGCAGAATCGACGGCAGCACGCACACTGCCGACAGATAGAGGGCACCGGCAAAAGTGATGCGGGTGAGCACTCGGTCGATGTACTCGGCGGTCTTCTTGCCCGGCCTTATCCCCGGAATGAAGCCACCGTGCTTCTTCAGGTTGTCGGCAACGTCGACGGGGTTGAAAGTCACCGCCGTATAGAAATAGGCGAAGAAGATGATCAGCGCCACGTAGAGGAAATCATAGCGCCAGTCCCCGGGCTGGAGCGCGGCCGAAACCTGATGGATCCACGGCAGATTCACCATGTTGGCAATCTGCGCCGGGAAGAGCAGCAGCGACGAAGCAAAGATGGGAGGAATGACGCCAGAGGAGTTGATCTTGAGCGGCAGATGAGTCGACGTTCCCCCGTACATCTTTCTGCCGACGAGTCGCTTGGCGTACTGGATTGGAATCCGTCTATGTCCCCGCTCGAAGAAAACAATCGCCGCAACTACCGCCACCACGATCGCCAACAGCAACAACACGTCGAATGCCGACAGATCCCCCATCGATTGCTTGGACCACAATCTCGCGATGGCGTCGGGCAGGTCGCACACGATACCGGCAAAGATGATCAAGGAGATCCCGTTGCCAATTCCTCGCTCGGTGATCTGCTCGCCTAGCCACATGATGAATGCAGTTCCAGTGGTAAGGGAGATCATCGTCAACAACCGGAATCCCCACCCTG
>JAZDLZ010000785.1:0-9171 GCA_043801535.1 Pseudomonadota bacterium | reverse complement strand
GCCCGTCGAGAGTGGCACCCAGGCTACGGCTACGTAATGGCAGCAGCAATAATAATCGACATCCCGACAATGACGGACCCGATGATTATTCCCAATGCCACGTTCTGGTCTTCCTCGATTTCCTTGCGGATCGAGAACGGGCAGATCTTCACGATGAGCCAGAATACCCCGGTGAAAATGAGTATCCCCAAGGCAGCGTAGATGAGCGTCCAGACGAATTGCTGGATGTGAACTGGATCGAACATTTCTCCTCCGGTGCTACTACTTGCCTCCGGCCAACCCCCCACCCCAGTGGGAGCGCCCGAACATGTTGCCGTAGATCAGAAAGAAACCTCGATGCTGTGGATTGCGCGCGCTCTCCTCGCGCAGGCTGAGGCCAATCGGGTGATCGACGCGCTCCGCTCCCACCTTGGCCACCGTGGCAGCAGCGGCGAGCGCGGTTGCCCCTGCCAGGGCAACGGGAACGAGCCAGCGTAGCGCCCTCATTTCGTCTCCCTGGTCGTCTCTCTAGTCGTCATCATCATCGTCGTCGTCGCTGTCGTCGTCGTTGGCTTTCTTCCAAGCCGAATAGGCGAGAGCCAGTACTACTGCCATTCCCAGCGATAGTAGCGCGGCACCGGCAAAGTACCAATGAACCGCGGCTCCGTCGACTATCGTGAGGCGCAGAGGAAGGAAGGCGTTCTTTTGCGGTTGCTCACCTTGGCCATTGATCGCATGGACGAGCAGGCGATGTTGTCCACGGCGTGGGACCAAGATGTAGGCGGAGCTGTCCTTGCTCCCTTCCGACCAGGACTCTCCCCCTTCGACTCCGTGGTAGTATTCGACGTCGCCTTCGAAGACGTGGAGCACGCTGTCTTCTCCTTCGACGAGCGCCAGGTCTACCGACGCCCAGGCGTTGTCGAGCCGGGAAGCCTCCACGGTTACCTTGACAAGGCTGTTGTCCTTGGCAACGACGAATGGCTCGGTGAGAACCTCATCGTCGAGGAGCGAGGGTGTCAGATCCTGCTTGAGGACTGTCTTTCCGGCAGACCTCGCCCATAGCCACAGACCGCCATTGAGCAAGAACGAAGCAAGTGCGAGCGCGATCAGCCGGAAATACCAGCGACGGGTCGTGGCAACTCCCAGCTCCGCCGCCGCCGCACCGGAGAGCGATGGTCGGCCTGCTGCCTGGCGGACTTCTTCGAGGTCGAGTGAGCGGCCGAGCCCGAACTCGATTTCCCTGCCTTGGGCCTCGACCTCGTACTGGAGCGAGGAACCATCGTGAGCTTCGAACTCGGCGTAGCGGGAGCGGTCGCCGGTGCGCGCGAGCCAAGGCAGGGCGCCGTCCACGTAGCGGAGCTCGTATTCGCCGACTCCGGCATTGACCCAGCGGCGACCGTCGTGAGTGACGATCGTGTCGCCGCGCGACGCCGCAAAGGGATCGCCGATCGGCATCAAGTGACTGGTGCGAGAAAGGGAATAGCTTCCGTTGTACTCGTCGAGGTAGAGAGTGCCGCGGCAGGGGCTATAGAGGAGATACTGGCGCGTCCGCTCGTTCGGGTCGCCGTCCTCGACGAAAGCCATTCGCGAAACGATTTCGTAACGCGCACCGTCGAAAGTGAAGGGGTCGCCAACACTGAAGGGGAAATTCCAGCTCCAGCCCTGCTGGTCGCTCTTGCCGAGAATTTTCGCCTCGGCGGCGGTCAGGTCGAGCTGGGCACCGCAGTACTCGCACACCCGCAGCTCGGGTCGTTCGGTTTTGAGGGAAATCGTTGCCCGGCAGTTGCTGCACTCGATGGCTCGAGGGCGGTACGGCGGACGCGGTCGCCCCTGGAGCGGTGCCTGACGAGCCTTCTCTCCCTCGCTCCACCATTCCTCGCCTTCGTCCTCGAGTCGGACCTCGGAGTGGGCCAGCCAACGCCCCACGAAGACGGAGGGAGGGTCTTGGTCGTACTCGATTCCCATCGCCAGGCGACCGTCGGGACTCGAGCCGTCGACAAACTGGTAGCTCTCACCGACGGTGATAACCAGAGGAAGATCCCCTTCCACGCCGAGGCATTCCGCTTTCCCCGATTCTTCGACGACGAATTCGGAGCCCTCGATGGTGAGGCGGCGGAAAGAGCCGAACGAATCAACGGCGGCCTCGACCTGATGTTCCAGGCAGAGCTCATGGTTGTCCTCGGTAATCCAGCCGCCCGTACCGTCGCCGAGCTCGACATACCATTCGTCCCAGAAACCGCGGCCGAACGAGTATCGGACCCGACCGAGAACCTGGAATTGCCGTTTGTCGATCCGGCCGATCGCCCCGCGATACAGCCTGGTGAATCCCTCGGCGAGCGCCGCCTGCTTGCCAGCGTTGAGGATCTTTTCGGTGTCCCAGTAGATGGCGGCATTGCAGTATTCGCATACCACCATCAGCACTCCGGGGTTTCGTACCTGGTGCGATGCTCCACAGGAGGGGCAGGCAATATGGCTCACTGTCCGACCCCCGTCCCCTCGGGATTCCGGTTGTCACGAGGCAGACTCCTCGCTACCACCCGGACGCTGCCTTCGGCTGGGGCGAGCTCGTCAATCACTGCTCTGGCAATTGCTTCACCAATATCCGGTCTGCCGCAGGTGAACACGTCCAGCGCTGCAAAGCTCAGCTCAGGCCAGGTGTGAATGGCAATGTGACTCTCGGCCAATATGACAACACCGCTTGCGCCTTGCGGTTCGAAGCGGCGAAAAGTCGCCTCGAGAACCTTTGCGCCTCCACGCCGTGCCGCCCTCTCGAGGCAGGTCTTCAAGGCAGCAGTGTCGTCGAGCAGTGCGCTTTCGTGGATTCCCCACAGGTCGAGCAGATAGTGGGCACCCACCACGTGGAGCTCCGGGGATTCCGTGCGCTCCGGCGTCCCGGCTGATTCGGCGACTGGTCGTCTGTCAATACCAGGAGAGGAGAAGACGATGCGAGCCATTCTTCGACCAAGCTCTAGCCTATCGTCATTGCGATTGGTTGGCCAGATCTATGGACGGTTGCCGGAGGGAGGCAAACCGATCAGTGCTCTAGAGGGAAATCTTGGAGCCGAGGTAGAAAGCGATGATCAGGGCGTAGATGACCAGAGACTCGATGAGGGCGAGCCCGAGAATCATCGGAGTGAATACTTTGTCTGATGCGCCGGGATTGCGAGCGATGGCATCGAGAGCCGTCGAGGCAGTACGTCCCTGTCCGAGGGCACCACCAAATGCTGCGATGGCGATCCCCAAGCCAGCGGCAATGGCGATCCACTTGCTCGCGTCGGCCCTTGCCACGGCTACCTGGGTCGCATCCACCTCCTGTGCAAATGCGAGCGCCGACAACGCAAGGACAGTCAACCCGGCCAGGAGGCTGACAAGCATCTTCTTACGGTCCATCTAGCCTTCTCCTTTCTTACCTCTTTCCGATTTCCGATTTTCGAATCACTTCGTCTTCGTTCAATGGTGTTCCTCGTGCGCCACGGCCATCGAGATGTACACCATCGTCAACAGGGTGAACACAAACGTTTGAACGATTACGACAAGAAGTCCAAGTACCAGGAATGGTACCGGCACCAGAGGAGGAATCAGTACGAAGAATGCCGCCACAACCTTGTGGTCGGATGCCATGTTGCCCATGAGACGAAGGGCAAGTGATGCTGGCCGAGCCAGGTGACTGATCAGCTCGATTGGCAGCATGAGCGGCGAGGGCCACCAGATTGGCCCGAGGAAATGCTTGAAGTACTTCAAACCGTGCTCGCGCACTCCATAGATGTGAGTCGCCAAGAAGACCGTCCCCGAAAGAGCAAGGTTGGTCTTCAGCGTGTCCGTCGGTGGAATGAATCCGGGGATCAAAGCCAGAGCGTTGGAGAAGAAGATAGTCAAGGCGAGGGCGCCAATCAGCGGCAGATAGCGTTCAGCCGCGTGCTTGCCCATGACACCCTGGGCTACCGAGAACACTGCCTCGGCAAACATTTCGAAGAGGTTGCGAACGTTGAATCGGGGCGGAGGCACGATTGCATCCCGATCGCCCCGCCTGACCGCTCCATGGAAGATGACCGCCCCGACGATCAGGAACAGTGACACCAGCAGTAGCTCGAGGACGTGAGTCAGAGTGAAGTGGGTGTCCTCGAACATCGCGAAGCGCCAGTGGCGCCCCAGGTAGTGCTCTGCAGTGTGACAGAGGTTCTGCCAACCCGGCAGCGCATTCAGGAAATCGAACCAGGTACTATGCTCGCCCATTGTCCGCTTTCTGTCCGAGCGCTGTTCTAGCCGATGCAATGACGATCGATACCGGAAGAACCGAAATGCCGATTGCCACCGTGATCGGGCTTATTGGTAAATACTTCATTGCCAGGAAGACTGAAACTAAAATCGCCAGCATTTTGGCCAGCACCAGGAGCTGCAGAGTCAGCCGGCGCGCTCCACTGGTGCGCAGGGAGGCGCGCAGTAGCCGGTGAAAGGCGGTAAAGTTGGCGCATCCCAATCCCGCTCCGATGCCGATGCCGAGCGCTGTGTTGAAATCGAAGACGGCCAGCGCGACGACGAAAAAGACCACCGCGAGCACGCAGCTCCACCGCTCGATACTGCTGAGCTGCTTGTGGTCCATCACTGCTCCTGTGACTCCTTTTCTTGGTTCGCCATCGCCCTGCGTGCTGCCGTGTACATGCTCTTGAAGCCGGCGGCAGCTCCAAGGACGAGGAACACTAGCATAAGCCACGGCTTCGTACCCAGCTTTGAATCGAGCCAAGAACCAATAGCCCACCCGATCGCCACGGAGATTCCCATCTCCAAACCGATAGAGGACAGCTTGGCAATCCGGATAAACCTGCCTTGGTCTCGACCGTCCTTGTGACCATCCTTGCCCTGGTTCGTGTGCAAACGGGGAGGGTCCTAGCACGGGGGGCTTGCCAACGTCAACGAAAAAACCGGATCGTTGCCGGTTGCAGCCAAACAGCCTATCGATCTTTCTGGTATGGTTTCCGCGCAGCCCGCTGGAAACAGGGTTGTGTTCTTTGTAGCAAGGAAAATAGCAAGGAGAATTCGAATGACGAGAGTATCAGCCGTTGGTCTTGCCGTGCCGCAACTATTGTTACTACCACTATTGTCACTACTACCACTACTGTCGGGATGCACTTCCGACAACGGCGCCGATTCGCCCGACGCTAGTCCACCCGACGCGGTCGAGCTACCGGAACCCAAGCCAGCCGACAAGGTCGAGAGCTCGGAGGAATGTCGCACCGCCTGCGTAAAGCAGATCAATGCTTCTACTCCGCGGGCGCTCTGGGTGTCGATCGACGATGGCAAGGCAGTGTGGAACCAGTGCGAAGGAGAGCGGACCGATTGTTACGGCGGCACCGGAACGACCATTCACGTCCATCGGTTCAGCGTCGGCGGCGCCGAGGAGACGGTCAGCACTCTCTCGACCGAGAACAAGTTCGGGTCGGCGTCCAACGACAATGGGAAAGCAGCATGGGTCGGAAGAGACAAGGCAGATGGCGACCTGGAGGTCTTTCTCTACGATGGAAAGACCACGATCAACGTGACCAACAACAAGACCCACGAATCCCAGGCCTACTTCCACGGCAATCTCGTAGTGTGGACTGGCTGCGAGGAGAGCGCGGACGAGTGCTCGGGCAAGAAAACGATCCGCAAGTACGATATCGCTGCCGGTACCACCGAAATCATCTCCGCCAGCGCCGCCGATAGCTTTGCACCCGCGACTGACGGCAACCTCGTTGCCTGGATTCAGTCCGAACCGAGTGGCGGCTGCAGCATCTACACGTGGACCGCAAGCCAGCCAGCGGCCAAGGTGTCGAAGGTCGACTGCAGCGGCTGGATACCGTGGGGGGCGGATTTGACGGTCAAGGTTGCCGACGGCAAGTTGGTGTGGATCGACTGCGCCGGCCCGACTTCGGAGTGCTACTCCGGAGGCAATGGCTTCGACATCTTCCACTACGATGGTACCGACATCACCAAGCTGAAGCCGAACAAGTACGCCATCGACGATCCCCAGTTTTCCGATGGCTACGCAGTCTGGTGGGGCTGCGACGGAGCGGACTGCCTTGCTGACCCACCTCAGGGAGACACCGAAATCTACGTTTGGAATGGATCGAAAGTAGGGAATATCACCAGCAATTTCGATTCGGATGTGCGGGCGCGGACTGCCCGGCGCGAGGTGGTCTGGACGGCTGGGTTCGGTGATACCTCGGAGGTGTTCTACTGGACGGGTTCGCGAGCGTTCAAGCTGACAGAGGATTCCTTGACTGATGCCTGGCCGGAAATCGACGAGAACAAGCGATACGCGATCTGGAGAACCAATGACGCATTCGTCAAGCTGGCGGACATCTCCTGCATGGAAGACTGTCTGGACGGGAAAAGCCATTCCTTCGGACAGGCGAGCGGCCAGTAGCTAGCTAGCTAGCTAGCTAGAGCACCGAACGGTTGCGATTATTCGGGCCGGAGTGTCTGTAGCCGGCGGCGTAGCTCGTCGCGCGTGTTGCGGAATGCATTCAGCCGTTCTTGCTCGGAGCCCTGGACTGCAGCAGGATCCGGGAGGCCCCAGTGAAGCCGGGTTGCCTTGCCAAGGAAGAGCGGGCACTCCTCCTCGCCACACAGAGTGATGACTGTGTCGACCTCGGCAGTCGGAATCTCGGCGACGGCCTTGGACCACTGGTGTGAGATGTCGATCCCGATCTCCTCGAGGACGACGATAGCCTCGGGCCGCACGTATGTCGGGCGGGAGCCGGCCGACCAGATCTTGGTGCCGGACGGCATTATGGAGCGGGCCACACCCTCGGCGATCTGACTGCGAGCCGAGTTGGCCACGCAGAGGAAGAGGATGCCCTTCATGGCACAGCTTCCTCGGGCTTTCGGCCCACCACGCGAATGCTCGCCACCTTGCCGGCCAGAGCCTCGACAATGCGTTCGAGCTGTGCCTCGGGCAAAGCCTCGGAGCCGCAGCAGCAAGAACCCGCTGTATCGGTGTCGAGCAGGGCCTCGAGCTGCGAGGCGTCATAGACAAGACGATCGCGCACGGCGACATCGACGAGCCCGGCCTTCCTGAGCCCTTCCAGGTAATCAGCCTCGGGAATCGCGCCGGCGATGCAGGCCGAGTACAAGAGTCCCTCATCCTTGATCCAGTCGGGCATCGGTTCGGCAACGATGTCCGAGATCGAGATGCGACCGCCCACCTTGAGCACCCGGTGGAGCTCGGCGAAGACGCGCTCCTTCTCGGGCGAGAGGTTGATGACGCAGTTGGAGAGCACGAGATCGACCGTGTCCGATCCGACGGGGAGAGCCTCGATGATGCCCTGGAGTACCTCGACGTTGGTCAGTCCGGCGGCGGCCGCGTTTGCCCTCGCGCGTTCGATCATTGCGGAGGTCATGTCCACACCGATCGCCTTGCCTTCTGGACCGGTGAGCTTGGCCGCGAGCAGGAGGTCGATGCCGGCGCCAGAGCCGAGGTCGAGCACCGTGTCCCCTTCGCGGATTTCGGCCAGGGCAATCGGGTTCCCGCAGCCAAACGAGTTGGCCACGGCATCGGCAGGAAGCGATGCCAACGCCTCGCGGCTGTAGCCGGCAAGGATCGGGAGGACGCCCGCGAGCGCAGAGCCGGAGCAGCAGGGGCTGCACGAGCTGCAGGAGCTGTCGGACGTCTGGTTCTTCTCGACGGCACGAGCGTAGGTCTTGGAGACGGTCTCTCGAACATCTTGCGGTCGCTTCATGGTTTTACCTTTTTGTCGCGACGGAGGTCTGCTCGCCGGCGAAGTAGCGACGCCCGAGCCAGAGCGCAACGTTGACGAGCCCAATCATGACCGGGACCTCGACGAGAGGGCCGATGACAGCAGCGAACGCGGCGCCGTGCCCGATAGTGAACGTGGCCACCGCTACCGCTATGGCGAGCTCGAAGTTGTTCGACGCCGCAGTGAAGGACAGCGTCGTGGCCTGCTCATAGGTCGCACCGATCTTCTTCGACATGAAGAAGGAGAGGAAGAACATCACCACGAAATAGATGAGGAGCGGGATCGCGATACGGACCACGTCGAGAGGCAACTCCACGATCTTTTCGCCCTTGAGCGAGAACATCACCACAATGGTGAAGAGCAACGCGATGAGCGTGACGGGACTGATCTTTGGGATGAATCTCGTGTGATACCAGTCCTTGCTCTTTGCCTTTATGAGCGAGAAACGGGTGACAACGCCGGCCAGGAACGGGATGCCAAGGTAGATGAAGACGCTCTTGGCGATTCCGCCGATGGTGATGTTGACGGCCACGCCCTGCAAGCCGAACCACGTCGGCACGACCGTGATGAATGCGAAGGCGTAGACAGAAAAGAACAGCACCTGGAAGATCGAGTTGAACGCGACCAGACCCGCGCAGTACTCGGTGTCGCCCTTTGCAAGGTCGTTCCAGACGATGACCATGGCAATGCAGCGAGCGAGGCCGATCATGATCAGGCCAACCATGTACTCGGGCTTGTCGTGCAGGAAGAGCACGGCCAAGCCGAACATCAAGATCGGACCGATAACCCAGTTCTGGAAGAGTGACAACCCCAGGACTCTGGTGTTGCGGAATACCGGCCCCATTTCCTCGTAGCGGACCTTCGCCAACGGCGGGTACATCATCAGGATGAGGCCGATGGCGATGGGGATGTTGGTTGTTCCGACGTTGAATTGGTTGATGAAGGGGACGACGCCGGGGACCAGGTACCCGGCTCCGACTCCAACCGCCATGGCGACAAAGATCCAGACGGTGAGGTAGCGGTCGAGGAAGGACAGGCGCTTGGCCACGCCAGCCGAGGCTGGCTCGTTGCTCATCGGTTGCCTCCTGAATGCGCCGCGCGAGCGCGTCTTTCACGACCACCTCTGCGGACTCTCATTCATCTATCCGGTTGTACGAATGATGTCAAGCAAAGGTCCGCCATGACTCCCGTGCAACTCGAGTTGGCCAGGCTGCTTCTGCTGCGCCTCGTCACGTCGGCGGGAACGCGACGGGTGGTGCCTGTGGCAGTGGCAGTGGCGGGTCTGGGGTCTGCTTTGGCAAGCGGTAGCCCGCGGCCCTGATCCGGCGCTAGCGCGCCTCAAGACCACCCCTCCGCCCCTCCTCTCCGAGGAGGGGAACCGCGGCGCATCATCTCCCGGGCGACCACCAAATTGGTGCAGCGCCGCGACTCGCTCCGCGCGGCGAAGCCGCGGCTG
>JAZDLZ010000866.1:0-5320 GCA_043801535.1 Pseudomonadota bacterium | reverse complement strand
GAATCTGGCCAACTGCCAGCAGAAAGTGCCGACCGAAGTAGCTCCGAGCGACAGCTCGAGGGAAAGGAGCAGCACGCCGGTGTTGCGGTCACCGCGTTCGAGCTGGGGTAGCCCAAAAGGCAGCCAATTGAGCCAGGACGGTTCATTGGTGTAGGTGCGTTCGATCACCACTTCTCTGCTGGGCTGGCGCCGCCGTGCCTCTTCTTGTCGTTTTTGTTCGGTCATTGCATCGAGCTTTTCGCGAAGCTCTTTTCTGATTGCCTCGAAGAAGGCATACACGTCGGGAGAGTCGACCACCGGATCGAGTCGATACTCGGGATCGAGGAACAGGAGGGCGGTCAGCTCCCGCTGCGCTTGGTTCCGTTGGTCGAGATAGAAATGCGATACCCCCAAGAGAAAGTGAGCTTCTTTGATTTCGCCTTCGTTGCGAAAGAGCGCCCGTGGATAGAGGAGAGGGTAAAGGATATCGATCGTGCGTTGGTATTCACCCCGTTCGTACTCTCCACGGGCCCGGGATAGGTTCTCGGACGGACCGCTCGCGTTCACTGTTCGCGCGCCCACGCCAAGGGTGAGAACGAGAGGCACGATTGCCAAGAGGGTGCGGATTGGTTTCTGTCCGGGCGGCCAAGTGTCCATCGCGGCGACGCCTGCACGATACCACGCCTGACGCAGTCCTGGCACCAATGCCAGGGTCGGAGGGTCGGAGGGTCGGAGGGTGAGGGTCGCGGATCATGGCACTGGTGATGCGCACTTGACCAGGACGGGCCTCTGTCCGGCGATCGCAGTGGTGCTCACCGATTGAACTCGTCCGTTGACCGAGAATTCGATCGTTGCCACATAGCGACCGTCGCGGTCGAAGTCGTCGTTGGTCAGCTCGATCGGCGAATCGCTGGCAACCGAACGGTTGTTGACCAGGACAGCGTCGGCTTGGGGACAGTGAGGGACTATTCGGGTAGGCTTGAACCGGCACCGCCCGGTTATGGTGTTGGGTTTCTCCTCGGCAGAGAGCTCGACTACCCAGTCTTCGCAGCGCTCGTGCTTGAACAGTACCGTATGGGGACCTGGGTCCAGTTGAAGAACGAGTGATCCGCGGAGCACTTGTCGCAAAGGCGCGCCGTCCAAGCTGTAGTAGATGTTCTTGGGATTGGGAAAGAAGCGAAACGTGCGGGCGCCTGAAGACGCTGACTCGACACGCGCGATGGCCGAACGGGAGTCGATGCCCGTTGGGGGATCTGTCGGAGCATTGCGCTCGCCTGGCTGCTCGCCTGGCCGCTCCCTGGGCCGTTCACTTGGCAGACTGCCCGGGCTGGCAGGATTCTCCACGCCGTTGGCGGCACTGCTTGCGCCCGCTGTCATCACGGCAACAGCGCCGGTCGACTTGGTCGCAGTCGGCGTCGCTGCCGGCGTCGCTGCCGGCGTCGGAGTCCCAGTCGGCGTTAGGTGCGACGTCGGGTTCGAGCCTGGCGTGGAGGCAAAAGTGGAGGCCGAAGTCTGGACCTGGGTTGATGTCACCGTCGGTGGATGGGGTGAGTCTGGCCCTTTTGCGGGAATGCCACTGTCGAGCGATGGCTCGTTGCTTGCGGATTCCTGGGGACTGCGAGCAGACGGCGTCGAAGAGAGCGGTCTTGGTGAGTCGGCGCCGGCACCGTCATGAGTGGACGAGCCTGCGGAGGTCTCTCTGGTTTCAGTAGGAGAATTGGCCATTGGCAAGGATCGGTGCGATCTGGCAGCCGCCGTGGCATTGGCTATCGCAGGCGCCAGCATGGCAGGTCCTTGTCGAGCATCGCGGCTTGGCCGCCACGCCACAAAGGCGACTGTGCACGCCGCAACGGCAAAGAGAACGCAAATCCAAACGCTTGCTGCCAGCCACCGCCGCTTTGCCAGCCGGCCGAGCTCTTGGAGGACTTGCTCGTTGGAAGGGTCGATGGTGAGGACGCGGTTGTACAGCTCCAGGGCAACCGTGGATCGCTTTGCCTGAAGCTCTGCTTTTCCCCGACGAGATAGACCGGCAATCAGTCGCTGCCGGAGCGCCTGTTCGAAAGTGACCGGCTGGGAAAAGAAGCTGGCTAGCTCCTTGGCCGGCTCCTCCAACTCGGCTTCCCCCAAGTAGCGAAGGAGATCGTCGAGCAAAGGTGTGATTCCGGGATACCGGTCGACCGGATCTCGAGCGAGTCCCTTGTTGATGATTCGTGCCAGGCGAGCGCCAACGAGTGGATTGAGCAAGCGGACATCGGTCACTTTGCACTCGCAGATCCGCCGAAGCACCTCGTGAGTATTGCGCCCGGCGAAGGGCAGCTCGCCAGTGGCCAGCTGATACAAGAGAACGCTCGTCGAGAAGACGTCGGTCCGGAAATCGAGTGGCTTCCCCTCGATCTGCTCGGGTGCCATGTAGGCTGGGGAGCCAAGCAGCTGTCCGGTGACGGTGAGTCGCTGGTTGTCGAAGATTTGGGCGATACCGAAATCGGTCAGCTTGATGGTGCCGTCGTCTCTCACCATGATGTTCTCGGGCTTGATGTCCCGGTGAAGCACGCTAGAGGAGTGAGCGTGGGCGAGAGCGCGACACACTTCGGCGACCACCATTGCGCCGATTTCGGGAAAGGGAAATGTTCGCCAGGCAATTACGTCTTTCAGAGTCCGACCGCTGATGAATTCCGTGACAATGAACGCGCCGTCGGTCCCATTGCCAGCGGAGTAGTCGTAGATTTCGATGATGTTCCGGTGTTGCAGCTTGGCTACTGCCTGGGCTTCCCGTTCGAGTCGGCGGCGTGCTTCGGCGTGGTCGGCCAGGTGGGGGTGCAGAACCTTGATTGCCACCTCGCGCTTGAGCAGGTTGTCCATCCCGCGGTAGACGACGGCCATACCCCCGCGGCCGACTTCCTCCACGATCTCATATCTATCGAGAAGGCGACCAACCAAGGAAGGACCACCTCTCACGTAGGGACGGCGACTCAGTGAGTCTAGCCCTGCGCAGTGGGGTTGGGCAAGGCATGTGAGCTGGGGAAAGGTGGGAAAACGGGAGTAACGAACACGTTGCAGGACAGGCCCAATGAAGGTTAGTCTCCGCTCATGCGAGTGTTGTCTAGCATGTTTTTTCTCATAGTGGCTCTTCTGATAGAGCCGAAAGTGGCCACAGCGGGCGTGGAAGGATGGCAGATCAGCGAAGTCTCCGCCTCGAGGGATGGCGATCAGGAGCTGCGATTCATCGAGCTCTATGCTCCTCCGTCGGACGGCATTGACAACTGTTTCTATCAGACTACTCGAATCGAAGTCAGCGACAAGGACGGCAATCTGCTCGGATCGGAAACGCCGTTCATGACCACGCTCTGCTATCCCGGCAACACCTACTTTTTTCTGTCCACGACCAAGGCAGCACAGCTACTGGGCGTTCCGCGCGATGCACCCCTGAAGGTGAAGATCCCGCTAGAGGCTGGGCAGATTTGTCTGGTGAGCTCGACCACGCCGTACGACTGCGTGCGCTGGGGTGAGGTTGCCAAGCCTATGAGCGACATCAGTGCGCCAGACGATATCAGCACCGCAGTGCCGCTAGTCGACGGGAAGTCGCTTGCAAGGATGGCTGATACTGGCGTTGTCGCCAAGGACTTCGTCTTGAAGGATCCTTCCCCGCGGCAGCCCAACGACGGTGGCGTGTGGGTTCCTCCAGATGGTGGGCCCGACGCCGAGCCACTGCCCGATGCTGCCCCGCTGCCCGATGCTCCCGAAGAGATCTTCGCCGACGCTCCGCCACGACCGAAGATCGACGGAGCGGGCATGGATCCGCGTTACTACAGCGCCGATCCAGGTGGAGGAGCGATGCTTTCCTGTCGCGTTGACGCGGGACGTGCTTCGGCCAAAATTGGATTGATCTTTGGCGTGGCGCTGGCAGTCTTGGTGTTGTCGAGGCTGCGCCGTCGCCGCCGCGGTTCCTGTTGAGGCAGCGTTTGGGATGCTAGGATTGGATTGGACTTGGAGCAGCTCGGTTTGAGCAAGGGGACCACCAGGGGACTATTCTTGGCCAACGTACTATTGGTGTGCGTTGCCGTTGGCTTGGGAGCGAGCGTTCTCCTCTTCGTCGACTATCTGGGTCCGTCGCCGCGGTTCTGCGGCGAGGGACAAGGGTGTGACGCCGTCCGACTGTTCGCCGAAAAGCACCTGGGAGGAGTGCTGGTTCCGGCGTTTGGCGTGTTGTTTTTCGGCACTGCGCTCGTTCTCTTGGTTCTCCCTCGAGAATGGACGAGAAAGATGCTGCTGCTGATGGCGATGGCGGGCGGGGCGGGAGCGCTAGGATTCATCGTGTTGCAGGCTTGGTTCGTGAAGAGTTTCTGCAAGTACTGTCTTCTCGCCGATGGTGCTGCTCTGGGGTTGACGGCGATTTCCGTTCCTCTGTGGGCGGCCGTTGCTCGTCGTTCCCCTGGTCGCGAGCGCTCATCCACCGGCACCGGCACCGGCACTGGCACTGGCACTGGCAGTCTTTTGCCGCCCTCCGGCGAAGGGGCTTCTGCGGAAGAGCCGTGCTTCGCTCTGCTTGACGTCCGACAGGAGTGCGCGTTGTCAGCGAGTAGTTGGCGATCGTGGATGAGCGCGGCGTTGTTCTTGATTGGGGCTGGAGTCCCCTTCGGCATTGGCTTCGCCCAGAAGAAACCGGTGGTAACGCCGCCGGTCTCGTGTTCCGGTCCAGACAGTCTCCCGGTGGTGGTTGCGCGCGAGCAGACGAAGGGACTGGCGACGATCGTGGAGTTCACCGATTTCGAATGCCCGTTCTGCCGTGCCCAACACCTGACAATCGGACGGATGCTCGACGAGTTCGGCAGCAAGGTGCGAGTGGTTCGCAAGCATTTCCCGCTTTCCATTCATCCGAATGCCCGACCTGCTGCCCAATTGGCGATATGCGCCGAGGCGCAGGGGAGGGGAGAGGAGATCGCCGATGCGCTCTTCTCTGCCGACAACATGGCTCCGGAGAAGCTTCTCGAGACCGTGATCGCTCTTGGGCTCTCCGAACGGCAGTTGCAAGAATGTCTTCGGGCAGAGAGCACCGCCAAGCGGCTGGAGGAGGACTCGCGCGAGGCATCCCAGGCGCAAGTCGAGGCACTGCCTACGGTCTATGTTGGAGCAAAACGGTTCGAGGGTAGGCAAGATGAAGAGACAATTCGGCGGGCAATCCGCGAGGCGTTGGGATTGCCGGTAGCGGAGGAGCAAAGACCATGAGCCACGATCACCCTGGTTCGTGCTCGTGTCCAGCCTGCGTCGCTGCTGCCGAGCATGCGAAGGGAGCCAGCGCGTCGAATCCGGCCAATCCGTCGGCACCACTGGCACCACTGGCAGG
>JAZDLZ010000832.1:0-3954 GCA_043801535.1 Pseudomonadota bacterium | reverse complement strand
CTGTCTGTCCTGTCTGTCCTCCTTGCCATCCATGCCCTCCTCGACCTCTTTGCGCTCCTTGGTCCCTATTTTCCGGCCATCGGTGCGAACGAATGGCTCCATGAGAAGTCGCAGTTTCCCCCGCCAGGAAAGCAGATCGCTGTGCCACAGATCGGGCGGGCTCATCGGCGCCAGACGGAGACGACCGTGCCGCCAAACCCAACGACGTCTCGCTGCCTGGTTGGCCATGACAATCTCGACTCCCAAGGCGTGAGCCAGGTACGGAGCCCCTCCCTTGGGATGATCGAGAAACGCGCTGGCAGCACGCTCGCACAAGTAGCCGTCGATCTCCTCGGTGGCAAGAGTGCCGCCCGGACGACTCTCTTCCTCGAGCACCACGAGATCGATTTCGGGGTGCCGCCTCATCACTTCGTGCGCAGCAGCCAGGCCAGATATACCTCCGCCAATGATAACCACGACGCTAGAGCTCATTCTTTCTTCTGCCTATCCACTTGTCGCCACTTGTCGCACCGCCGTAATGACGGCACGAACGCTATCCGGGTCAGTCTCGGGGAGCAAGCCGTGACCGACATTGAAGATATACCCTGGGCGTGCTCCTGCCTGCAGTACCGTTTCGATCGTTCTCGCTGCGAGCTCGCCAGCCGGCAGAAACAATGCTGCCGGGTCGAGGTTTCCCTGTACTGCAATACCAGGTCCCAGCCGGGCGCGTGCCTCGGCAATGCTGACTCGATAGTCTAGCCCGACCACGTCCGCGCCGCTGGATTCGAGAGAAGAAAGGTAGGGCGCGACACCGTTGACGTAGTAGATGATCGGGACGGCACGCGCCGCTGCTCCTCCATGCTCGCTGCGCACGGCCGAGATGACGGTCCGCACGTGTCGCAAGGCAAACTCTTCGAAGTCCCTGGGAGAGAGGATGCTTGCCCAGGTGTCGAATAGCTGCACTGCCTGGACCCCAGCAGCAATCTGAGCGCCGAGAGTGTCGATCACCGCGCGATCGAGCTTGTCGAGCAAAAGATGCGCAGCAGCGGGATCGCCAAAGAGGAGTCGCTTGAGTTGGGTGTAGCTCTTGGAACCTCCACCTTCGACAGCATAGCTCGCAAGAGTGAACGGCGCGCCGGCGAATCCGATGAGCGGGACCTTGCCAGCGAGAGCACGCTTTACCATGGATATCGATTTGGCCAAAAATGGCATCTTGTCATCGGGATCGCACGGCTGGAGCCGCCCAATATCATCAGGGCTGCGTACGGGCTGGAGGACTGGACCGTCCTCGGCGTAGTCGAGGTGGAGCCCCATGGCCTGAAGCGGCACTAGAATGTCGGAAAAGATGATGGCAGCGTCGGGATCGAGCTCACGAATCGGCTGCATGGTTGCCTCGCACGCCAGGTCGGGATTCTTGAGCATTTCGCCGAAGTTGGCCTGCTTCCTGAGCGCGCGGTACTGCGGCAAGTACCGTCCTGCCTGCCGCATGAACCACACTGGCGTCTGGTCTACAGGCAAACGATAGCAGGCGCGAAGAAATCGGTGAGCGGGCTCCATCGCAAAGAAATCTAGCACGATCCTTGGCGCGGCTCGCGCCGCAACCAAGCTCTGCGCCGGACCGGGCTTCCAGGATTCGACGCAACAGGAGCCAGCACCTCACGAACGGCTGGGCACGATCGCTGCATAATCCAAGCTGGGTGTCGTGTCGAAGTCCTCGTCGAAGGCACTGCCGTCTCGCCTCGTGGTGGTAATCTATGGTCCACCACTTCCGGGTCGGGCTGCTCTAGTCCGAGCGCTCGAACGACACCTCCCCGACGTGCGCCGCCTGCTCGTCCCACCATCCGGTTTTCCAGCCGACCGAGTGATAGCGCTACAAAGGAGCGGAAAAACGCCGATGGTGGAAGGCGATCTGGCCACCGCTCGAGAGCGAGTCGAGGCAGTGCGACGGATTGTCGCCAGCGGCACGCTTCCCTTGCTGGTGGAGTGGCGCTGCGAGGAACAGGAGGCACACCGCGAAGTGTACCGGCGCTACGCCACTCTGCCGCATCGCTACGCCGACCGCTGGTGGACACTCTGGGAAGCAGATCGCGTCCGCCGCGAACCGTCCGGTGACGAAGTTCGCGGCTCGGCCCATATCACCGTCGAAGCTGGCAAACCAATCGGTCAGCACGTCGAGGCAGTGGTCTGGGCTCTCGGAATGACAGGCGTCAGGCCTCCAAGTCGGCCACCGCCTCGCCGTGTGCTGGTTGTCGACGACGAAGACAGCGAACGGACGCTGCTCGCCGAGACCCTGGCGCTTCTCGGCTGCCAAGTATTCGCGGCGGCCAACGCCACCGAGGCCCTGACCATCTTCGCCAGAGAAGCGCTGGATCTGGTGATCACCGACCAGCTAATGCCTCACATCACCGGAACCGAGCTCGCTGCCGAGCTCGCCCGCCGCCGGCCGGACGTGTACATCGCCCTGCTGACTGGCTACGCCGAAGAGACCATCGACGAAGCCTTGCGCATCGCCGGCGTCGATCTGCTGCTCGCCAAACCCGCCTCGGGATCCGACTTGCTACGGATGCTCGACGATCTCACCGGAAAACGGCCCACCGCTGACAGCTAGGTCTAGGCTCCCAACACTCGTACTACCAGAAGTGCCTTGTCGTCATCCGCGATCGCGTCGCCGCAGAACTGATCGAGGGCACGCAGGACAATGTCACGCGGAGAGCTGTCTTTTTGGTCGAGAGACGACAGCAGCGCCCGCTGCAGGCGTCGTTCGCCAAAAACCCGCCCGTCACGATCGGCGGCTTCGACAACACCGTCGGTGTGGAAAAGCAAGGTATCACCGGGCGACAATTCCTGGCTCTCGTTCTTGAAGGAGCTCGTCTCTCTGTCGCCGAGCATGGCGCCGCGCGACTTGAGCACTCGCAGGCGAGGCTTGCCAGAACGTAGCAGATACGGCATCAGGTGACCGGCGCTGGCGTACTTGGCGACACGGGCAGCGGGATCCAGCACGGCAACGAATGCGCTCAGCAGAATCGGTCGCTCTGCGGTCGCCGCAGCAGCATTGAGATTGGCCAGGATGCGTTCGGGATCGTCCAATCCACCCTCGCCCGCCACCAACACCTCGAGGCAACTCTTCGCGACCACGCCTGCCAGCGTTGCGGAAAGGCCAGCACCGGCCACGTCACCAATCGCCACCACGAGCTTGTTGTCGCGGGTTGGACCGACGGCAAAGAAGTCGCTTCCGGCCCGACCAGCCGGCTGATAGTAGCCCTGCCAGGAAAAGCCGCTCGTCTGTCCGCTCGTCTGTCCGCTCGTCTGTCCGCTCGTCTATCCGCTCGTCTGTCCTTCGATGGTGGCGGGAAGAAGGGCGATGCCCGCCGCCTTTTCGAGCGACGGCTCACCCTCGAGATTGAGACGGTACGCCACCTCGCGACCCAGATGGACGTTGGAAACCGCAGCGGCAACGCGGACCCGGAAGTGCTCGAGCACCGACTTCTCGGCAGTGGTCAAGCGACGGCGTACTGACAGACCTATCGCTCCAATGACTTCGCCTCTTCTTACCAGAGGGATGACAACGTCGACCGGATACTCCTTCTCCAGCGCCACGAGGGAGGGCCGCACGCTTTCGTACCGTTGGGAGTGAGCCTCGTCGCAGTAGATCACCATTGGGCTCTCGCGCATCCACGAGAACAGCGCACTGGCGGCATCGGAAACCAGGCCGAGGAGGGAACCGTCCGCAGACACGGCGTCCCATCGCTCGACCTCGTCGCTGGGCTCGAACAACACTGCGCCGCTCGCCCGAAGCCACGACTTCGCAGTGGTGGCAGCATCGACTGCGACTTCGCGAAAGGAGCTTGCGGTCAGCGAACGCTCGACAAAGGAGGTGAGAATCCGACACGCGTCCTTGGGTATGCCAGACGAAGAACGGCGGCGACGTCCCCAGACCACAGCCAACCAGAGAGCAGCGCCGAACAGCGCCGGGAC
>JAZDLZ010000813.1:0-4144 GCA_043801535.1 Pseudomonadota bacterium | reverse complement strand
CCCGTCGGCACCACGATATTCGCCAGCCCAGTCGACTACTCCAAAGAGCCCCACAACATCCTCAACAAGGAGACCGACCCCGACACCGGCTGGTCCTACCACGGCGCCCGCTGGATGGCACCGCAGCTTGCGCGCTGGCTCACCCCAGACCCGCCCGTCAAAGCCCCCGACCCGAAGTTCATGACCGCCCCGTGGGATCTCAACCCGTACCAGTACGTCCGGCAGAACCCGGTGATGTGGTGGGATCCGAACGGAGAATGGCCTGTCGGAGCGTTGTCGGACATGACCGTTCGCAGGGGAGAAATCGAGAGGGCAGTCGAAAGGGGTGAACGGAAGCCAATTCGTCCGATACCGTGGCGATTGTGCGCACGGGCCGCGATGGCCTTCCTGATCGAATTGGTCAAATTCGACGAGATCGACATGACTCGGATGGCCGTGGCTGGCGGTGCGGCGTCAGTGGACGGTCCCCTACCCTTCGGAGATGCGGCCGGCGGGATCATTGCCGGGCCGACGATCGCTCGACGATTCCAAAAGGCGTTCGACGCGGCCTCCGCGTTGCTTCGAAAAGGGGACAATCTGCTTGATGCGTTGTCTCGGATGGTTGGCCCGTATGCGAAGGTCGGAGGGCACCATATTCACGCAAAGGCTGCTTTTGATGGAGACGGAAAGTACGATATGAGCAGAGCACTCTGCATCAGCCAGGAGTTCATGGAAGGCATGGGCTGGAATCACAAGCTGATGACGGCACAACAACAAAGGCTGTTTGCCGAACTCCGTGCTAGTGGTCGCCCCAATACGATGGCTGAGCATGGTAGGATTGCACGGGAGGCACTCATTGCGGGTGGTGCGAAGCCCGAGGAAGCGAACGCACTTATCAATGCCTCATTGCAGAACCTGGCCGACCAGGGTGTCGCGAGCCCGGCGCGGATTCCCTGGGACACGCAATAAGGAGGAGCAAGCTATGAAAAGCTTGGACGAATTCAGAGCGCTCGGATATTCAGACCTCCGGACATGCCGGCCTGGCCTCCAGCCGAGCGGACACGAATGCCTGCGCGGGACCCCCGACGCCGGCTCGACGTGGCGCCCCGCCCGGGACGAAGAGACCGGACAGGTATTCCTGCACACACCCGGAGACCGCCACCCAGGGAATTCAGAGGGCTATGACCCTCATGTCAGGAGGTCTGGATATCTTGATGGCGAGAGGAAGCTATCTACCACCGGGGATGGCGTCGGGTAGAGTGTTTCGTCCGAGCCGGAAGCAACAACCTATCACCACCCTAGCTCTCGAGGAAGGCCGTGGAATACAACAAGTCGCTTGACTATTTCGGCCGATTCATAATGCGCAAGCTAAGAGATCGAGGCATCGTGAGTATTGATGGGCTTCTGCGCGGAAAGTGGAAGGCACCGGCACTGATTGAGCTACAGAGAGAGCTAAACGAGCTTTCACCGAGACAGAAGGCGATCGTCCGACGTGCCTTCCTTGAATCGCTCGACACTGCAGTTCATGACTTTCTCTTCGCGGTGCAGGAAGAATCCGACAGACAGGGAAGGCTTCGCGTGCTTGTCGATGACCAAAATGTGGCTGCTTCCAGTGACGGCTTGCATGGTGAACTCTTTGGTGGTGACGGTTGGATGGCTCGCCACAGTGAATTCGGCGAGCCCCCAGAGTAGGACGACTCGGGCACTCGCCGCTGGTCAACCATGCCATGCCGATTGGACCTGCCGCGGCTCTCCTTGTGGAATCCACTGTCGTCGCATGTGGCATCCGCCGAGACGTTTTTCGTCCACAAGAATGTTCGTCCGTTCTGACCAGGCTGGCGGCCACGCTCCTCTTCGCCACCAACCACGCCCAAGCCCAAGTCGAGCCCGCCAAGTCCTTTTCCCCGACGACGCTGAAGCTCCCCGACGGACCTGGGTCGGTGCAAGGGCTGGCGGCAGTGGCTAGGGCTTAGCCTACGTGTAAGCCCTGCCCAGGACATGACCACACGCAGCCATGCCGCCTGCTACGCCGCCCGATGGCGTTGGGCGTGCAGGACGGCGAGGGCTCGCCGTATCACTTCCTCCTCTCCGGCACCCGCACCCACGTGGGTGAGCGCCGCATCCACCGCCCAGCAGTGTTGCAGCACATCCTGGAGTTTTCACGGCGCAAATGCGACACCGTTGAGATTATTGGCCTTTCTTCTGGTACTGAGGGTACCGAGTGACCACGCCATTCTCTCCCTGGCAAACCAATGGGCGGTGTATCTCGCTCATCGTTCGTGCCGTCTGGCCTACGCTGCTGCCGAACCCATGACCACCGAATGCTGCTAGGCTCGAACGCTCGACACCGGGCAACCTGGTCATGCTGATTGGCGACGACAAAGTGGAGTGCTGGACCGCGCGGGCGGCAACTCTGCTCCTCCTCGCGTTCCTCCTCCTCGCCACCCTCACCCTCGCCCCCACCCCCACTCACGCCCAAGTCGAGCCCGCCAAGTCGTTCTCCCCGACGACGCTGAAGCTCCCGGACGGACCTGGGTCGGTGCAGGGTTTGGCGGACGGCGTCTCGATTGGCATGTTCAGTGGCCAGGTGGAGTACTCGGTGCCGATCGCGGTGCCGGCCACCGGTGGGCTGGCGCCGTCGCTGGCGCTGGACTACTCGGGTGCGCTCGGCAATGGGCCGGTCGGCGTTGGGTGGGCGATGCGGGTGCCGGCGATCCGGCGGTCGCTGCGCCAGGGGGTGCCGACCTACACCGATTCCGACGAGCTGGTGCTGGAGGGGTTGAGCGCTGGCGGCCGCCTGGTGCTGGTTCCCGACGGACCGTACGCTGGCGAGTATCGCGTCGAGGGCATGGGCAATAGCTACCGAATGCCGTGGCGCGACGATCACTACTTCGAGGTCAAAGACTCCGACGGCAACACCTATCTCTTCGGCGCCACCAGCGATGCCCGACTCGAGGATGAGGCGACCCGCCGGAGAGCAGCGTGGCTTCTCCAGTGGGTCGAGAACACTGCTGGCGAGAGCATGGAGTTTCGCTACCAGCGCCACCTCGGCGAGGTGTATCTGGCGCAGGTCTTGTGGGGTCCGCGCGACGAGGCAGCAGGCACGACCAGCTACTCGCTCGATGTCGTGTACGAGAGCCGCCGCGATCCATTGGTGAGCTATCGGACGGGGTTCAAGGTGGTGACCGGACAGCGGGTGCGCTCGATCCTGGTGCGCTCGTTCGGCGTCGAGCTGTGCCGCTATCACCTCGGCTACGACGACAACGACAGCGCAATCTTCGGCCACGAGCCGAATGCCGAGCTCCCTCTCAGTCGGCTGCGCAGCGTGCTGGTCACTGGCCAGGGTGGCGAGGGCGAGCTGTCAGAGCTGACGTTCGCCTGCGCGCAACCGGGCGGTACCCGGGCAGCGCTGCTCGAGGGTATTGGCGGCTGGGCTCTGGAAACCCGGGGAGTGACGTTTGCCGATGTGGACGCCGACGGGGTGAGCGACCTTTTGCGGCTGGAGATGGGCTCGCACGCTTTCCGCAAGAACTACGGCGGCACCTTTGGCCAGGCGCAGGCGCTCAGCGGGGTGCACGGCATTGCGCTCGAATCAGCGCGGCTCATCGACGTGGATGGCGACTCGCGGGCAGAGCTGGTGCGCATCGCCGCCGACACCTGGCGCGTGTATGAGCTCGAGGGGACGGAGTGGAAGAAGCTGGGCAAGTGGCCAGGCACCGAGCATCTGCCGCTGGGCGGGGCAAACAGCGCGCTGGTCGACCTCAACGGTGACGGCCGGGTGGATCTGATCCGCGCCACCCCCGACGGTGTGCTGGTCAACTTCAACACTGCCAGCGGCATGATGCCAGGGCGGGAGCTGCCTCCCATCAGCAGCGTCGATTCCCCCGTCGAGCCCGGCCTGGCGAACGTGCGCTTTCACGACGCGCTCTCGGTGTCGTTCGAGCACGACCGCGCCGGCCGGCTCGTCAAGGTGAGCACAGCCCCGCCGGAGCTGGGCGGCACCTGGGAGGTGGTGGCGCAAGACGCTGCTGGCCGCGTGTTGCGCGAACGCTACGGCAACGGCGTCGAGCAACTCACCGAGCGCGACGTCCTCGGTCAGCCGCAACACCTCGAGATGCAGCGTACCAGCCCAGTAGGCGCCACCGACTCGACCACGCTCACCAAT
>JAZDLZ010000806.1:0-2216 GCA_043801535.1 Pseudomonadota bacterium | reverse complement strand
ATACGATCAATCCACCGCCATCAGCCCTATGTCCTCAGTTGGCAGTCGACAGCCCGGAAGCCGATCCCTGGCTATCGTTCTCGCCCTCTCGGTCGCTGCCTGCACCGACTCCGGGGAAGCAACACCCGACGCTGGAGAGAGCGACGCCAGAATCGATGCGGCAGCCGGCGATCCATCGGTCCTCGTCGGTTCCTTTCAAGTAGTCCTGGTGCCACCGGATACTGCGTCGGCGACTCCCGGTTATACCAGGGTGGTTGGCAAGGTGTACGATGGGCCGACGCCGGCGCAGCTCGTCTGGGAGGAATCCAGGACCGCCGGCGAGTGTCGCCTCCTCGAGCCGCGGGTGCCGTTTTGCAGCAAGCCCTGCGAGAACGGCTCCGTTTGTGTGGAGGACGGCAAGTGTCAGGCGTATCCGGCCTCGCAGGTTGTCGGCACCGTAAAGGTCACTGGGATCCGCACCGAGGCGGGCGCAACGGAGTTCTCGATGGAGCCGATCGCCAATAGCTACCAACCACCCGCCGGCACCTCGCTTCCCTATCCGGCGTTTGCCGAGAATGACACGATTCGCTTCGAGGCATCCGGTAGCTCGTTCACTGCACCGTTCACCCTGCAAGCCAATGGCATTGGCCCACTCGAGTTGGCGAACGACACGATCCCTCTCGAGCAGGGCAAGGCGGTGATGCTCTCCTGGTCGCCGCCGGGCGAGGGAGTGGCATCGCAGATTCAAGTGAAGCTCGACATAAGCCATCACGGGGGAACAAAGGGCATGATCCAGTGCGAGGCGACCGATGACGGATCGCTCGAGTTGGCAGCGACGCTCGTCACGGATCTGCTGAACCTTGGCGTGGCCGGGTTTCCCACGATTGTGATCAGCCGGAGCGCCGTTGGCTCGGCAACGATCGTGTCTGGCCGGGTCGATCTCGTCGTGGCATCGCAGATCGAGAGAGAGGTCGAGATTCCCGGGCTCGATTCGTGCGACGACAACGAGGACTGCCCGAAAGGAGAGACTTGCCAGCCAGACCTGACCTGCAAGTAGGACGGCGGCGAGAATCCGTTCGCGGGTCGAGCGAATGGCATTGTGCTTCTGGATTCGACGGAACCAGGAAGGCTTTCGACGGCAATTCGACGGCAATTCGAGGGAGAGAAAGACGAATGACACACCGACACAGCTACCAATACTCGTTTGCGTTCCTCTGTGGCGTGCTGCTGCTGGGTCCGGCAGGATGCTCTGCTGACGCCGTATTCGAGCTCGGTACCGATCTCGACGGGGCTGGTGGAGACGGCACCGACGTCAGCAAAGACGATGGTGGCGGATCGAGCGGAGCGGAGGACGGGCTCAGCGCCGATACCACGGTCGTCACGCTCGTCGATGCTGCCAGAGAGGTCGACGCTGGCGAGTTGCCGCATTTCAGTTTCTTCGTCACCAGCCTGAAAGCCATCCGCGAGTTGTCCGGTAGCCAGAACGGCTTCGGCGGAGACCTTCGTTTCGGCGAAACCGGTGCAGGAGCAGGGCTTCGTGGAGCCGACAAGATTTGCGCGACCATTGCCGAGCGAAGCATGCCGGGAGCCTCGGCAAAGCAGTGGCGCGCCTACTTGAGCGCCGTTGCCGGCGAGAACGGTAACCAGGTCAACGCGATCGATCGAATTGGCGAAGGACCCTGGTACGATCGGATCGGACGGCTCCTCGCTCCTGCGAAAGCCGACCTCATGTACGATCGCCCGCAGAACGGCGATCCGGCGATTCGCAACGACTTTCCGAACGAGGACGGCGTTCCTAACCACCAGCCGGATCTCGACCAGCCCAAGGTCGACAACCACGACATGCTGACCGGCACGAACGCGCAGGGAAATCTCTATAGCAGCACCGCAACGTGCAAGGACTGGACGACCTCCGCTGGTTCTGCTGCCGATGGCAGGCCACGGGTCGGGCACTCTTGGCCAACGGCCACGGGTCGGCGCCCCGTCGGTGGTACCATGGCGAACTGGATGTCCGCGCTCGACGAGGCGGGCTGTGCGCCAGGCGTCAATCTCATCGAGACCGGTCCGCCAATCCCCGGCACGAACACGGTCGGCTCTGGCGGCGGCTATGGCGGCTTCTATTGCTTCGCCCTGATCCCGTAATGATGCTTCTCAAGGGAAACCTGCTGCTGGCGGCGCTCTGCTGTCTGGCCTGCAGCAGCAAGGCGGGCAGCAGCACCGACAACAACGACGAGCCA
>JAZDLZ010000805.1:0-3948 GCA_043801535.1 Pseudomonadota bacterium | reverse complement strand
ATACGATCAGGGGAGGCACTACGATCAGCCAAGCTCACTGATTCCCGGCCCGTCGCCCGTGGTCCGTGCCTCGTGGTCCGTGACCGTGACCGGGCTGCGCGTTGTAGCTACACACCACCAGGCGTTCGTAAAACCTCACATCATGACCGTTGGCGGTATAGCTGCCACTCGGCCTGCCGCTCGCGGTCGAGCGCCTCGGCAAGGGCGGTGATGTCGTCTGTCTGCACTGCTACCCCTCCCAATCCACCCCAATGCAAGCAGCGAGAATGACTGGCGATTCGCCGCGCTTGGGGTGGTTTGTTTTGACTAACTAGGCGTAACTATTCGACTGCCAGGACCTTGCCGTCGTTTTAGGACCGCGGCTCCTTACTTGCGTCCTCACTCGGGGCACGATACCTTCGGATAGTCCATTGGCAAACATCCACGTACACATCGAAGTAGTCAACGACCGTCCTGGCGAGCCGTCGTTGCAGGTATTGGGAGAGGGCCGTCGCATTGCGACCTTTCTCGGAGCGACGTTATACGCGGTGGTTCCGAGCGCTACCGGGCTGAAGCGCGATTCCCCTCTCGTGGAGCTGCTGGGAAAGCACGGGGCAGACAGGGTGATTTCTGCTACTGGTCCCGAGCTAGCAGGCCCCCCGCTCTTTGCCTGCCACGGCTTTGCCATGACAGCTGTGTGCGAACAGATCCCGGCTGCGCTGGTGCTGCTCGCCGCCACCAGTGGAGGGCGTGACGTAGCGCCGCGGTTGGCAGCCAGGCTGGGCGCGGCCTTCTTCGCGGACGCAGCCGTCGAGTACGGACCGCACGGCGAAGTCGTCTTGTCGAGGCGAGCGCAGGTCGGCACTGCTCGAAGACGCCTGGCAATCGAAAATCTTGCATGGCCAGTAGTTGCGACGCTGTCACCGAGCTCGTGCCGCAAGAGCAATGGCGGTGGCCCGGTTGACGTCATAGCGGTTCCGTTGAGCCAGCGTCCACCGCCTCCCTTCGAGGAAGCTCGGCGACAGCCGGATCCGAGTGCAACGCTCGAAACTGCCGAGGTCTTGATCACCGCCGGGGCTGGGATTGAGGTCGACCAGCTTCCTTTGCTGGAACGACTCGCCAATCTGCTTGGAGGAGAGCTGGCATTCACTGAGCACGCATCTCGAAAGGGTCTTGGTCCAATCGAGAGAGTCGTGGGAATCAGTGGTCGGTTGGTGGCGCCGCGCCTCTACGTCGCCTGCGCAGCCTCGGGCTCGAGTGAGCACCTCGCTGCCGTTCCCCTCGATGCAGAGATCGTCGCCATCAATTCCGATCCGATGGCACCGGTTTTCGGTGTCGCATCGTATGGCTTGGTAGGGCAGACCCAGCATGTGCTCCCTGGGCTAATAGCGGCGCTAGAGCAACGTGCAAGCGAACGAGCTGTATCCCAGCCGCCTGTGCTCAAAACGGCGGAGAAGAAAGTGCTGCCTTGAGAATCATCGTGTTCCTTCGGCGGCTGTGTGGACCTCCCGAATTGGTTGGCTCGGAGCGAGTCATCGGCCGCTGTGACGAAGCGAGCCTGCACGTTGCGCTCGAGCTCCGTGCTGGTCTCTCTGCCGCCTCCGCCGCTACCTCCGCCGCTACCTCCGCTACCGTGACGGCAATTGCCGTTGGATCTGCGGCGCAGGAGGGCAAGGCCCTCGAATATGCCCTCCAGTTGGGAGTGGATCGCGCCATTTGCGTCGACGAGCCCAAGCTCGCCACCATCGACTACCGAGGCGTAGGCCGTATTCTTGCCACTGTCGCGCGGCAGACCGGATACGACATGGTGCTTGCTGGCGACCGATCCGAGGACGAGAGTCTGGGGGCGACTGGTGCCACAATCGCCGAATGGCTCGGTATTCCTCACCTGACCGGGATCCGCGACCTCGAAATCGCCGCTGAAGCTGACGCGGTTTCTGCTCCCCAAGCCAAGGGAGCTCAGCCAGTTTCGATCGTTCTGGCGACCAGATGGGAGCAAGGCACAGTACGTACCGTTCGGGTACCGCTCCCCGCGGTGCTGGCTATTGCGAGCTCCTCCTCGCTTGCTTCTCCGGTGAGGAAAGAGCACGAGCCGTCGAGCAGAGCAGAGAAGAAAACAGAGAGAATCGTGCTCCAACAGCTTGGTCTCAATGCCGATGAGCTTGGCCAAAGGAGCTCATTCCTGGGCAGGCTATGCCCGCTGCGAGCTGGTCGCAAGGTCGTTTTTCTGGCAAACGGAAGCGACCTGGTCGCTCGACTTCACGATGACCGTCTGCTGGCTTGAAAGGACGGCGATCTGCGACGAGACCGGAGGTTGATGGGTGGTGATGTGCCCGCGCGAAGCGACCGCGCCGCGCGTTGCCTTGGCCGCCGAGGACGAACGCATTGCCGGAGAAGTTGCCCGCGTCGCAGAGGCACGAGGATTCCCGTTGCTTCGGCTGGGTCTCGAAGCAGCAGTCGACGCTCCGGTCGGTGCCATAGCGTTCGTTCCAGCCAGACCGCCCGAGCCGCGAACAGCTCTCAAGATTGCCAAGCTATGCAGACGAGCGGCCGAGAATCGCCGGCCGGTCGTGTTGCTGGCCGCATTCGAGCGAGCTCGAGGCCGAATCGCCGACGAGAGGGCCGCTGCCCTGGCGTACCTCCGCACCAACGGGGCAATCATCGCCGAGGATCCCGATGTTTGGTTTGAAACCGCCGCTCTGATTGCCGCGTTCGGGGCGCCACCCGGACCACGAGTGGCAATCATTGCTCCTCCGGGTTGCTGGCTCAGCCTGCAGGCAAGCGTGCTGGCACAGGACTACGAATCACGCTGCAGTGCCCGCATGCCAGTGACGACCGACCTGGCTTCCGCACCGGCCGTGGACGCCATCCTGGTCGATCGAGACACCATGGCCTCGGTGCAACAGGATCGCATTCCCCGGACTCTGATCGTACCCGTCGTAGCCAGGGCAGAAGCCCTTCTCGACGGGCCGTCCCTGGTGGATCTTCGCGCAACTCTCGCCGCAGTCGCTCTTGCCGGTCGCCATGCTGAGCGCCTCGCCAGTGGGTTCGGCCCGATTCCTCCGACCGGTCACCGCAAGCTGAAAGTAGATCGCGAGCGCGTCGAGAAAGCCCTGGCTGGCGCCAGCGATCACCTCGGCGATCACGAAACCAAACTGCTCCTCTCCGCCTACGGAACACCGGTCACCAGGCAAGGCGTTGCTACCACTCCGTCGGCAGCAGTACGAATTGCCAAGACCTGCGGCTGGCCAGTCCAGGTAAGACCGTGGGATCCAGCCATTCAGCCAGAACGAAACGGCGAACCACTGATTGTCGGGGTGAAGAACCCTCCTGATGTTCGGCGGGCTTTTGCCTCCGCCGCCACCGCCGCTGGGCTCAAGGTAGGCTCGGCGGTGATCGTCCGTGTCACGCCGCCCCCCGGGCGCGAGATTGGCGCCCGCATCGAAAAAGTGCCGGAAATCGGCTGGACTGTGATCGTCGAGGTACCGGGGGCAGCGCGACCGCTCGCTGCCCCTGCCCCGCTCCGCCGCATTGACGCCGAAGAGCTTGCCAGTGGACTCGAATCGACGCGATCGGACGACGCCCCCGTCGATCGACAAGCGCTCGCCGATCTCCTGGCGAGAGCCTCCTTCGCCGTGGTCGACCGCGAGCAGGATATCGAAGAGCTCGTGCTGTCTCGTATCCTGGTCGCCGAAAAGGGACACGGCGCAGTCGTCGTCGATGCCCGAACACGCCTTCGCAAGGACCGGCCTCGGCGCGAGGTGCCCGGCTTCGGCGCGACCCGCGCGAGCTGAACCTAGAACACCGATCGGTGCTCTGGCGCACTGGCGTGATCGTTGCTCGTTGGTCCCCCGTCGATGGCGGCGAAACCAGAGCGTCAGCGATACCCGACGTGGACGTGTCTCGGTCGGATGGACATGACAAGGCACCCGAGGGAGCGCAGGCCGTTCTCGGTCTTTGGTCCTCTGC
>JAZDLZ010000745.1:0-2106 GCA_043801535.1 Pseudomonadota bacterium | reverse complement strand
GCTGCCCGTCGTGGGCCAACTGGACGATCTGGGCGTTTTCTTGCTCAGCCTCAAGTGGTTCGTTGACCTGTCGCCGGCCGATGTCGTGCGGCGGCACCTGGCGGAAATGTCGTCCGTCAAAGCCGGCTATCGTGTGGTGGCGGAGGATGCCCCGCCTCCGCCGGAAGTTGCCGGTTACCTCGATGTCGAGTCTCACCCGAAGCCAGAAGAGGGAGCCAACGAGCAGAATGGGTGAGCTCCAGCCGGCCAGGTTTCGCAGTGCCAGCGACCCATACCGACTCATTTGCCAGGAGCCATTGCTGCGGACCGCTTCCTCCTACATGCCGAGCGCTGCATCGTCTTTCGCAATGAGAAGGCAGGCAACGTGCCATTCACGGCCTGGATTGATCCTTCCTGGCACAATTGCCTGGTAGGATGCCTTGTTTGCCAACGGGTCTGCCCACAGAACAAAGGGTTCCTGGACTGGGTCGAAGGCACGGAGGTCTTCTCTCAAGAGGAGACTGCTCTCATTCTTGAGGGTGCCTGTTTGGACCGACTCTCTGCCGAAACGTTGCATAAGCTGGAGAGGCTCGATCTCGCCGAAAGCCTGGATGCTCTTCCACGCAACTTGAGAGTTTTCATCACGAGGCAAAGCGGCCAAGCAGCAATGTAGGTCGGCAAGGGCCTGACCTGTGAACGGCAGCGGGCGGCGACCGAATTCAATGCCTAGCACAAAGTCATTTGCTGTGGCGGGTAGCGGCCGTCCAACAGGACAAAAGGGGCCGCCCGGCCCACCACGATGCCGGCGGAGCGCAGGTCCTCGATGCAGTGGAACTTGTTCTGTCTCCGCCACTGCAGGATGCGCCCTACCGATTTGGGGCCGATGCCTGGAACTTTCAGTAGTTGCTCTCGGCCGGCGCGGTTGAGCTCAAGCGGAAAGAGCTCTGGGTGCGCGCGAGCCCACGCGAGCTTGGGATCACAATCGCCGTTCAGACTGCCTGCGGCATCGAAAACCAGATCCTCCAACCGGAAGCCGTACTGGCGCAGCAAAAAGTCGCTCTGGTAGAGCCGGTGCTCGCGCAGGGGTGGGGTCGCGGGGAGGTGCTCCAAAGGAGTGTGCGTGACCGGCTGGAAAGCGCTAAAGTAGGCGCGTTCCAGACTCCGTCCGCGGTACAGCCTGTCCACCGTCGTGAGGATCTCCCGGTCTGATTCTCCGGCCGCTCCCACGACAAACTGGGTCGTGATCCCAGACCTCGCGCCAAGCTCCTGATCGCGGAACTGCTGAGCCCAGCGCATCGGTTGCATCAGGTCCGACTCGAACCTCTTGACCTCGCTCAGCCTCAGCAAGCGTTCCGGATTGGGCGCCTCCAGGTTCACCGAGACGCGGTCGGCGAGCTCCACCGCCCGTTCGACGCTGGCCTGCTCGCAGCCGGGCAACAGTTTGAGATGGACGTAGCCGTGGAACTGGTACTTGAGGCGAACCAGCTCCACGGTGGCGAGCATGCGTGCCATAGTGCGAGCCACGCCACCACACACAGCCGAGCTCAGGAACAGGCCCTGGGCTCTGCCGCGCCTCACCAATTCATCAAAGGCAGCGGCGAGTTCATCCGGTCCGAATTCGCCGCGGCGAGCGTTGCGTGAGCGCCGGTTGGCGCAGTAGAAGCAATCGTTCTCACACAGGTTGGACTGCAGCACTTTGAGCAGGGCGATGTGCTTGCCATCGGAGAGCGCTGCAGGGTACAGCCACTGCCCGACCTCGTCGTGCACGCGCGAACCACGAGTGCCACAAGCTGCGCACAGGTCGTATTGCGCCGCACGTGCGAGGAGCTTCATCTTCTCCTGTCGGTCCATACGCCCACCTCGCTACTCGGCTGGATGGCTGTCTGAAGCAGTCCAAGCGCTCGCGCCGAATCAGGCAGCCAAAGCCATGGGAGAATAGGTCTCTGATGGTAGTATACGAACAAATGTTCTACATGTCAAATCGTTGGCTACTTGCCAGTTAACCGGAATCGGAGTACAATCTTGCGTGAACGCAAGTCCTTTCAAATCATTGCGTACACGGGAGGGGGTGGACTATGGCCGCAGATAAGGGGACTCTCAAGATCAAAATCGGGCTGGCCCAGATGC
>JAZDLZ010000742.1:0-3125 GCA_043801535.1 Pseudomonadota bacterium | reverse complement strand
ACCAAAGACCGAGAACGGCCTGCGCTCCCTCGGGTGCCTTGTCATGTCCATCCGACCGAGACACGTCCACGTCGGGTATCGCTGACGCTCTGGTTTCGCCGCCATCGACGGGGGACCAACGAGCAACGATCACACCCCCTCGCCTGGGTAGCGCTGTCCTATCCGGCGCTGCCGAGTCACACCGCCAACTGGGTTGCGACGTTCGCCGAGGACCCGCTGGTCACGACCGAGGTGCTCGCCACCACTTCGCGCGGGTGGCCGGTCTACGCGCTCTTTGTGACCGATGGCAGTGTTCCGGCGGATCGCAAGCGAGGAATCCTGGTCTACGGTCAAGAGCACAACAACGAGCAGGACGGCGGCTGGGCATGCCAGGGACTCGTCGACTTCCTGACGTCCGGCGATCCCGTTGCCACGGCCCTCCTCGAGAACACGGTCTTTATCGTGCTCCCGGACATCGCTCCCGACGCCACCGCGTCTGGCTCGATCGTCGACCCCGACACCGGACGCTGCTCTCACCTCTATAACCCGGCTGCCCTCGACCGCCTCATGCCAGGCTCCGCTGTGCCAATGCCAGAAGAGGCGGCCGCAGTCTGGGACCGTCTGGTCGCATTCGTCGATGCTGGCGGATCCATCGATTTCGCGATCAACATCCATCAAGGCGGCTACGACAATTTCTGGGGGATGTACGAAGGCTGGAATACCACCGGAGCCGAGGCGCGAGCCAAGAGCTTCGACGATCGTCTCACGGATACGTCCACCACCAACTACATGCCAGTCTCCAGTGCGGCCTGGGTACCGAACGCGAGGCAAGGCTACTCCCGCGGCGGTTGGCAATCGATCGACCTCACCGCCTGGCCAAGCCTGCGGCTCTTCGGCCGATGCTGGGAAGAGTGGCGCACCGTACCGCTCGGCTACGAGCTCGCGGTCGGCTCGAAAACCTCTCCGAACAACTTCCTCGCCGAGGTGCGGGGGCTGACCTACTTCGGCGAAGCTCTCGCCCGTACCACGTACGACTACCACGGCGGGTTCGCCAAACGCATCACCCTCGCCTCGCCGGCAGGTCGTGGAGCACTCTTGCCGACAGCACCGCCAACGACGACTCCGAAAACGTGAAACTGCCGGAGGACGCAAGCTCGGGAAGCTGCCTGCTGCGGATTTCCGAACGCGCCGCGGTCGGTGTCACCGATACCAGCGCCGGCTTCTTCACCATCGGTACCCCGCCGACTGGCACCATCGAGATCACTTCGCCGAACGGCGGCGAGGTCTGGGAAACCCGCTGGCGGAGCGAAGTCACCTGGACGAGCACTGGCCCGATCGACAGTGTCGACATCGACATCAGCATCGACGACGGGTCGACCTACCGGCGTCTCGCCAGCGCGGTTCCCAACACCGGATCCTTCCTCGTCAATGTTCCAGGCTTGCCGTCCACCGAGTGTCTCCTGCGCATCACCGGGGTCGAGAACCGTGCCATCTCCGACACCAGCGACGACACCTTTGTCATCGTATCCAGATGCCTCGGGCTGCGGCTGCCGAATCGGCACGGCTGCCGCCGCCTCCGATTCCCCAGGATCATCCGCGCTCCTCCTGCTGATTCTGGTGGTGTTGGGCAAGACCCGTCCCCCCCTTCGATTCCGCAGACGGATGCCACGTACCAGGATCGAGGGCCGGCGACTTACCTCGCCCGGTAGGTAAAGGTCAGCATTGGGATGCCCAAAAGGAAACCGTCGCCAACATCCTCGCCAACGGGTTTGACGAACCCGACGTCGCCGGCGATGTTCGAGGAGAAAAAGCGAACGCCATAGGAGACAAGAGCACTGCGCGTCCAACTATCCTCTTCGCCGAAGGTTGCAGCGCTGGCAGCCTCGACGATCAGCTTGACATTCCGCGACATCCTGGCCGTCAACGAACCGCCGTACAACACCGGAAGAATGTCGTCGTCCATCTCTTTGGCAAACCCAGCCAAGGCAAACCCCGATAGCAACGAGGAGCAACTCTCGTCCAGGCAGTAGCTGGCAACTCCTCCAACAGTGGAAAACCAGACCGAATCGTCGTCTCCGTCTGATCCGTAGAACAGGGTTCCCACCAGCGCCAGGCGGACCTTGCCCGCTCGGTTGGCGGCAAGCTTGGCGCTTGCTAGGCCAAAAAAGGGCATGTTTTCGACGATTGGCGGGACGATCATGCCACTAATCTGAAAGCTGTCGGTCACTCCGTAGGTCGCACCGAGGAGAATCAGCTCGTAGTCGTTGAACGAAAAGGAGCCTTCTGGCTGAGTCAGCGCAGTGGGCGAGAACCAAGTACGGTCAAGATTGGGATCGTCGTTGATGCCTGTGTTGGCAGTCGCCGGCTCCACTGGTGACGGTAGCGTAGGATTGGCAAGCTGTGCCGTCGCCGGCCATTCGACCATCTTCTGCTATTCGATCGTCTTCTTGAAATGAGTAGTTCTCCCTGCCTTGATCACGACCTCGAATTCGTGCCTTTTCCCCCCGACAACGAGTGTCACCTTGTGCGTTCCTGGCGGTAAAGGGATCTTCGCCCGGTTCGCAATGGGCGTTCGGCGCCCGGTCTCTTTTCCGTCCACCAAGACCTCCGCCCACGGAGATGAATCCGCCGTCAGCCAGCCAACCTCCTTGGCAGACTCGCCTTCTCCGGTGCCAGCGGGCGATCCTTCTCCTGGACGAACGGACATGCTTGCAGGAGACGCCGTTCTCTCGCCGGCGTCTCCTTCTCCTTCTCCTTCTCCTGCCGCCGCCGGTAGATCGCGCGCAGATGACTGCCCGGCGCCTTGATCCGGATTGCTCGCCGGCACAGCGGATCGCTGCCCACCGGCAGGGACAAGAAGGGCATCTCCCTTGCTATCCGCGGTATTGCCCTGCACCGGCTGGCTCCCCTTCGCGCTGGCGCCTACACCAGCGCCCACACCAGTGCCTACACCTGCACTAGTGCCCGTTCCTGTGCTCGCACCCATTGCCGTCGACGAACCAGCCTCGCACCGCAGCTCGACTCGCTGCGCTTTGCTCATTCCCGGCGGTAGATTCACCGTGAACGCCTCTGCTTGACAGCCTGCCGCCCGTACCTCGATCCGATGAACGCGATCTGGCTCGAGCACCAACGGCTCGCGAGCTGCG
>JAZDLZ010000772.1:0-4590 GCA_043801535.1 Pseudomonadota bacterium | reverse complement strand
CACCGCGACTCCGGCGACGACGACCGTCCGCACCAGGTTCGCTCCGTAGTGATAGGGCACGGTGGCGGGATCGGTTGCATCCCAGACTACCGCGTCCCCAGCCGCTCCTGGATCGAGACGACCAGCGTCGAAGCGACCGGCCGCTCGGGCGGCATATCTCGTCACGCCGAGCCATGCCTCGTCGACGGTCAGGCCAAAGTGCGTGGTTGCGATCCAGAGCTGCAGAGGGAGGGACTCGGTCATCGACGAGCCAGGATTCATGTCGGTGCCGATGGCCATCGCGCAGCCCGCGCTTCGCAGCAGAGCTACCGGGGGCGGCGAGAGCCTGAGCTGCACGCACGCTCCCGGCAAGAGTGTTGCGACGGTGCCGGCGGATGCCATGCGAGCCGCCTGCTCCTCGCTCAACTGCTCGAGATGGTCTGCCGAGAGACCGGCAAGCTCGGCGACCAGTCCGGCAGCGCCAAGGTCGCGAAACTGGCCAGCGTGGGCGCGCACTTGCATGCCGGCCGCCCGGGCGGCCTCGAGAATGGTGCGTGCTTCTACCAGCGAGAAGGCACCTTCGTCGCAGTACACGTCGACGGCCGCCGCCAGCTCCCTGGCGCCGGCAATCATCGAGGTTGCGCATTCCTCCACGTAGGCGCTGCGCTGGCGTGAATCCTGCATTCTCTCGACGGGAACCACGTGCGCTCCGAGTAGCGTCGGCACTAGCCGGACTGGCTGCATTTGGCCCAGTTCCCGGAGCAGGCGTAAGAGGCGTATCTCGCCGCCGACCGTCAAGGCGTATCCAGTCTTGGCCTCGAGCGTGGTCGTGCCATGCTCGAGCGCACACCTCAGTCGACGGCCGGCACCCGCCAGCAGCGCCTCGTCCGAGGCGGCGCGAGTGGCGCGCACGGTCGCCATGATCCCACCCCCTGCTTGCGCGATCTCCTGGTAGGTTCGGCCCGCTGCGCGCATGGCGAATTCGCCCGAGCGCTCGCCGCCGAAGAGTGGATGGGTATGGGGATCGACTAGACCAGGGGTGACGAGACCGTTGCCTGCGTCGAGCTTGGGGAGACGGCTCGCCCAGTCTGGCAGTGCTCGTTCCTCTCCCACCCAGGCGACTTGGCCGTCGACTATGGCGACCGCGCCGTGCTCGAGGATTCCGAGATTGCCGCCGGCAGCGGCTCCGCAGGTCATCACCGCGGCGGTGTTGAGGATAGCGACGGAGCCCATGCGCTAGGATCGCAGGTGGGGAATCGCCAGCCCGGTGCGGGCGGCGAAGTCGATTGCGTCTTCGTAGCCAGCGTCGGCGTGGCGGACTACTCCGATTCCCGGGTCGGTACGGAGAACTCGCTCGAGGCAACGCGTTGCCCGGTCGCTACCGTCGGCAACCACGACCATGCCTGCATGGAGCGCATAGCCTATGCCGACTCCTCCGCCGTGGTGGAACGAGACCCAGGTGGCGCCGGCGGCGGTGTTGAGCAGCGCATTGAGGATTGGCCAGTCGGCAATGGCATCCGAGCCGTCCTTCATTGCTTCGGTTTCCCGATTTGGCGAGGCGACCGAGCCTGAATCGAGGTGGTCTCGACCAATGACGATTGGCGCCTTGACCTTGCCCGTTCGACACATTTCGTTGAATCGCAGGCCAATTCTCTCGCGCTCGCCGTACCCCAGCCAGCAGATGCGTGCTGGCAGTCCTTGGAAGGCGACTCTTTCGCCCGCCATCTTGATCCAGTGTGCCAGGGCAGGGTCGTCCGGCAACTCGCGCAGCACTGCCTCGTCGGTGGCAAAGATGTCGCCCGGCTCGCCGGACAGCGCTGCCCAGCGGAACGGCCCTTTGCCCTGGCAGAATAGCGGGCGAATGTACAAAGGCACGAAACCCTGATAGGCGAATGCGTCGCTCACTCCGGCGAGCTGAGCCTGGCCGCGCAGGTTGTTGCCGTAGTCGAATACGTGGGAGCCCTGTCGCTGCAGATCGATCATCGCGCGGCAATGAACGGCAATCGAGGCTCTCGCTCTCCGCACGTACTCCTCGGGATCGCGTTGCCGAAGCTCGGCTGCCGCCGCCACCTCCAATCCCTGCGGGACATAGCCATTCAACGGGTCGTGCGCGCTGGTCTGGTCGGTCGTCAAATCGGGGACAATGCCGCGCCGAGCCAGATCGGCAAAGACGTCGGCGGCATTGGCGCATACGCCAATCGAGCGGGCAATGCCTTGGGCTCGATACTTTTCGGCGAGTCGCAGTGCCTCGTCCAGGCTCGGCGCCTCCTCGTCCAGATAGCGAGTCTCGAGCCGCCGCTTGATTCGAGCGGGATCGACCTCTATTCCGAGAAAGACACCGCCAGCCATTGTCGCTGCGAGTGGCTGGGCACCTCCCATCCCTCCGAGCCCCCCGGACAGGACCAATTTGCCGCGCAGATCGGCGGTCGGCCCGTAGTGGACGCGGGCAGCCTGGGCGAAGGTCTCGTAGGTACCCTGGAGGATTCCTTGGGTTCCGATGTAGATCCAGGATCCGGCGGTCATTTGGCCGAACATCGTCAATCCGGCTGCTTCGAGCTTGTGGAAGTTCTCCCACGTTGCCCAGGCCGGCACCAGATTCGCGTTGGCGATCAGCACGCGCGGCGCATCTTCGTGGGTGCGAAACACCCCGACCGCCTTGCCCGATTGAACCAGCAAGGTTTCGTCTCCGCCGAGCCGTTCGAGCTCTCGGCAGATCACCCGAAAAGCATCCATGCTGCGTGCTGCCCGGCCAGTGCCGCCGTACACCACCAAGTCTTGGGGTCTCTCGGCGACCTCTGGATCCAGGTTGTTCATGAGCATACGGAGGGCAGCTTCCTGTTGCCAGCCTCTGCAAGAGAGCTTGGTTCCTCTCGGTGCGCGGATTGTCTCGTTCATGACGATCTCCTTGCGCCTTACTCGTTGGGCTATTCCAGCGTGCCGATGACTTTCTCCACCACCCGGATGAGCGATCCGTCGTCGATTACCGATCTCGCCGTGGCGATGTCCGGGGACAGCGGACGATCGTTCATCATCGGCGTCACGCGTCGCCGCAGCTCCGCGTGAGCCGCCGTCAATCCAGGTCCGGGCCGCAGCGGTAGCCGAAAATCCAATCCCTGGGCTGCGGCAAGAAGCTCAATCGCCAGGACGGTTCGGGTGTGATCGTGTATCTGGGCTAGCTTGAGGGCGGCGTAGGCCCCCATCGAAACGTGATCCTCGCGTCCAGCCGACGACGGTATCGAATCGACGCTCGCGGGGTGGGCGAGAACCTTGTTCTCCGATACCAGCGCGGCAGCGGTCACCTGCGCGAGCATGAAGCCGCTACAGAGCCCACTCTTCGGAGTAAGGAACGGCGGCAGGTCGCAGGAGAGGTGTGGATTGAGGAGCTGCTCGATCCGACGCTCGCCGATGTTGCCGAGCTCCGCCACGGCGATGGCAGCGAAATCGAGGGCGAGTGCCACTGGCTGGCCATGGAAATTGCCGCCCGAAATGATCTCGCCAGCGCCGCGTTCGTCGACAAACACCAGCGGATTGTCAGTGCTGCTCTCGGCCTCGGTTTGGAGCACCCGCCTCGCGTAGGCGATGGCGTCCCTCGACGCGCCGTGAACCTGAGGCATGCAACGAAGCGAGTAGGGGTCCTGGACACGACCGCAGTCGCGATGGGAGAGCACAATCTCGCTCTTCGCGAGCAGCCGAGCGAGATTGCGGGCTGACGCGGCCTGGCCAGGATGAGGTCGGGCGGCGTGCAAACGAGGATCGAACGCCCGCGGGGTTCCCCGATAGGCTTCGAGCGACATGGCGCCGATGATGTCGGCCGCTTTTGCGGTGTCGGCGGCATCGTGGATGGCGAGCCCGCCGACTGCCGTCATGTGCTGGGTACCATTGAGCAGGGCGAGACCCTCTTTGGCCTTGATCTCGAGTGGCAGCAAGCCAGCACGCCGCAGCGCATCTCCGCCCGGTAGGATATCGCCCTGGTGTTCGGCCGACCCTTCCCCGATAAGGACGAGGGCCAGGTGTGCCAGAGGCGCCAGGTCACCGGAGGCACCGACCGATCCGCGCGACGGAATTATCGGATGAACGCGCCTCTCGAGCATGCCAAGCAGGAGCTCGACTACCTCCGTTCGTACTCCGGAATTGCCGGCGGAAAGCACTGCCGCCCGGAGCAGTATCATCGCCCGCACGACGTCGGAAGGGAGCGGGTTCCCCACGCCAGCGGCATGAGAACGGACCAGGTTTCGCTGCAGCTCGACGATTTCCCCAGGCGAAATGCGGACTTCGGCCAGGGCACCGAAGCCAGTGTTCACTCCGTAGACCGCTGGTGCGTTTTCGCCGCTTTCGACAATCGCATCCACCGCTGCCCGCGAACGCCGCATTCTGGCCACCGCCTGTTCGCCCAGTTTTACCGCGGTGTTTCCTCGGGCAACGCGGGCCAGTATTGTGAGGCTGAGCGGTTCCTCTCCAAGAATGAATTCTGCGTGATTCTTGCCAGTCGTCTTGCCAGTCGTTTGGTCACTCATGTTTTTTCGTCTACCAACCGCTCGAGCTCGGAAACAATCCGGTCGAGCTCTTCGAGAAGGACGGAGCTTCCGGTTCTGCGGGGGGGCCCCGTCGAGC
>JAZDLZ010000686.1:0-3953 GCA_043801535.1 Pseudomonadota bacterium | reverse complement strand
CGGCCATTCATTGGAGTGCCATGTCACCGTCGCGCCGCCGATTGCTGCGGCGAGAATAGCACCTCGAAAGAGGAATGGAACAAGGAACTAGGGACTAGGCACAGGGAACAGCACAACCAACGGCTTTTGTTCACACCCGAGAAATGGTCGGTGCCCTCCGGATGATTGTAGGTGACCAGAGGGCTCGTGTATGCTTCCTGCCAATGGCGCAGCCACAAACCAAAGGGCTGAGCTTCCGTAGCTTTCTCAAGAGCCTGAGCAGGCTACGTGGCGAATCCGCCGTCGGCGCAACATTGTCGAACATTGCTCCGCGAGTTGGGCAGCAGCTGCGCGAAGGACTCATCTTCAGCGGAAACTGGTACCCCCTCTCCTGGTACCGAGACCTTCACGCGGCTGCTCAGTCCGCCACCGACGAGGGCCTCGAGCTGGCTCGGGCCATCGGCTTCGACTCCGTCAGAGACGACCTGTCTGGCATCTACCGCATCTTCCTCCTGGTTGTTTCTCCAGAATACGTGCTATCGAAGGCGTCGCTACTGTTTGGGACCTACTTCGATACCGGCAGGATGGAGATCGTAGAATCATCGCGTGGACGAGCCCGCGCGCGTTGGACCGGATGCAGCGAGTTCAACAAGAATATTTGGGCAGACGTGACGGGAGGATGCGAGGCGGCAATACGGGCGGCCGGCGCACGCTCGGTACGAATCGACCTTTTGTCTGGCGGCAACAATGGCGATTCTGCGATGGAGCTCGAAGCACACTGGAGCTAGACCTTCGTCGACCGCATTCTGGCCCATCCCAGGAGCTTGATGCGTACGAGCGCGGGGAATGCTAACCTAGCGGGCGCAAGAATAGCTGTTGCGCGAGATTAAAAGATGCGGCGGGCAGTGGCAGTGGCCAAAGGAGTGGACGAAATGCGTGCCCAGTGTGGATTCATCTTGTTGGCGAGTCTGTCGTCGTATGTGACGGCCTGTGCCAGGGCGGTACCTGTGGGTGAGGGCGACGGACCGCCCATCGGTATCGATGCGGATCACCAGGCGGACTCCTTGCCTCTCGATTCGTTGCCGAACAACTACGATTCTCCGTGGCAGCCGCCGGATGCCTGTCCGATGTCCGACGCGGTGTCGCGACCCGATGCAATCCCACGGTCCGACGGCGCGGTGCAACTCGACGGCGCGGTTCAGCCCGACGGCGCGCCGGAATTCGATGCCGCCGCAGAGTGCGTGCTCGTTCCACAGAGTGGCTGTACTCAGGGTGATGCTTGCGACTTGGCCACTGGTGGCGGCAGTGCGTGCCGAGACGTAGCCGTCTCCGGAGACGAGATGGACACCTGCGTTCAGAAGACCGAATGCGCAACTGGAAACTCATGTCTGAGTTTCGCGGTCATGGGTTCTCTCTGCACCCGGTTGTGCGTGGACAGTACCCAGTGCACCGGTCCTGGAGGACAGTGCGCCGTCTCGATCGCGGATCGGACCGACGTCAAGGCATGCACCGCTAATTGCAGTCCCATCAGCGCTGCCGGGTGCCCGGAGGGCGCCGCATGCCGTGTCTACCGGTTCGATGGTCTTCCCGGAAGTCCCGGGGGTACGATGTGCGAGCCCGCCGGAATAGGGGTCCATGCGTCCAAATGCTCTTTCAACACCGACTGTGCGGCTGGGCATGTCTGCGTCGCCTTCGTTTTGGGCAACGAGTGCCGCAGGTACTGCCAGCCATTCAGCTGTCCGACTGGGACCTGCCAGTCTCCCGATCGCTTCAAGGTTGGAACAGCGTCCTACGGGTATTGCGGCTGAAGAGGTGTCGACCGATTCGCGAGTGTCAGGCATGCGGCTCGGCTCGGCTCGGCTCGGCTCGGCTCATCCAAACCGCAGTTTCATCGCCAGGATCGCCAGCGCCAATGCCAGTGTGACGCCGTTGGCGGCAATGATCGGCGCAGCCCCGAGAAGAATGCCGTAGACCAGCCACAGTGCCACGCCTGCGCTGAAAAGCACAAACATGGCGAGCGAGATGTCGCGCGCTGAACGGGTCCGGAGCGTCCTGACGACTTGTGGCAGGAAGCTAGCAGTGGTCAGTGCGCCGGCGACGAGTCCAAGAATCGTGAGGAGCATGCGTTCTCATTCATCGGCATTGCCCTTGACCGCTTCGACTTCGCCACGGAGCTCCGCGATCGTCTCGGTCAGAACCCTGTCGATCATGGCCTTGGGCGGAGTTTGGATCTTCTCCCGCTCCATCAGTAGCTGAACAATGTCGCGGGAGTCTTTGATGTCGCGCTCGGCCGTCTTGAAGACCTGGTCGGGCGAGATTTTGTGTCTGGCCACTCCGTCCTTCAAGGCCTGGGCAGCGACGTCGGCCGCCTCGCGTGGGAAGACTTCGACGTTGTCCATGTTGGGCATGATGTGCTCGGAATCTATTCCGATTTTCTGCTGCGCCCGAGCCAGTGAGTGGGCCGCCTCAACAGCCATGCTGTCGGTTACCCTGGAGGCATGAACGAGCAAGCAGCCCTTGAGGAGTCCAGGAAAGCACATTGAGTTGTTGACCTGGTTGGGGAAGTCGCTGCGGCCAGTAGCTACGATGTAGGCGCCGGCCTCCTTGGCGTCATGCGGGTATATCTCGGGCACTGGGTTCGCACACACGAAGACAATGGCTTTGTCGGCCATGCTGCCAATCCAGTGTTTCTTGACTACGTCCGGTCCCGGTCTAGAGAGCGAACACAGAATGTCCGCACCCTTGCACGCTGCCTCGACATTGTCGACGCGCGCTGGGTTCGTGCTCTGGCAGATCTCCCATTTGCGGTAGAAGCGGGTGTCTTGCTTGAGATCGTCGCGACCAAGGTGCAGTCCACCCTTGGAGTCGAAGACGATGACGTTCTTGGGATCCAGGCCTTCTGCCAGCATGAGGCGCACGATAGTGGCGTTGGAGGCGCCAGCTCCGAAGAAGACCGCCTTGACCTTCTTCCAGTCTTTGCCCACCACCTTGATGGCATTGATCATTCCGGCGAGCGTTACGCAGGCTGTTCCTTGGGCATCGTCATGCCACACCGGGATTCCACAATCCTGCAGGCTGTCGAGAACCTTGAAGCATCGTGGCTGGGCGATGTCCTCGAGATTGACGGCTCCGAACGAGGGTGCGGCCATGCGCACGAAGTCGATGATTTTTTCCGCGGAGTGCTCGTGTTTCTTCTCGGACTTGGGCTTGAATTCGAAGCCCGCCTTGTAGGAATCATCGGTGCGCGAGTTGATGCACAGGGCCACGGAATTGACGCCACCCAGGTAATACATCAGGAAGGCCTTGCCTTCCATGACGCCCAGGCCCCCGCTTGGAGTGCAGTCGCCGTCGCCGAGAACCCGGGTCGAATCGGAGACGATGGCGACCATGTTGCTGCGGTTCGACAGCTCGAACGAGCGGTCGGTATTTTCCCTGATTGCGGTCGAAACTGCGGAGACACCCGGGGTGTACCACACGCCAAACCAACCGAATCCATAAATCCCGGCCTTGGGGATGGTCATCATCTTGCCGCCGTAGAACTGGTGCGCCAGGAGTGAAAGACGCTTGAGGAAGATGGTCTGGCCTCGGGCAACCTCAGATGGTGAGAAGTCCTTGGGAAACCGTTCCTTCAAGTTGGCCAGGTCGAGGTAATCTGGGAAGTGCATCGCTCTAGCTCCTTTCGATGGCGGCGCCTGTAGTCGCCCAGTTTGATGGCCAGCCAGGGGGCTACGACTCAGGCGTCCCAGTCTCTGCCTCCTCTCCTACTCCATCTGTGACTTGTAGTCGAGTGCTGATTGAGAGGCGTGACAGCGGGTTGGCCACTACCAGGCCAGTTGGGTGTGAACAAAAGCCGTTGGTTGTGCTGTTCCCTGTGCCTAGTCCCTAGTTCCTTGTTCCATTCCTCTTTCGAGGTGCTATTCTCGCCGCAGCAATCGGCGGCGCGACGGTGACATGGCACTCCAATGAATGGCCGA
>JAZDLZ010000685.1:0-6424 GCA_043801535.1 Pseudomonadota bacterium | reverse complement strand
TCGGCCATTCATTGGAGTGCCATGTCACCGTCGCGCCGCCGATTGCTGCGGCGAGAATAGCACCTCGAAAGAGGAATGGAACAAGGAACTAGGGACTAGGCACAGGGAACAGCACAACCAACGGCTTTTGTTCACACCCATAAGCTGGAGGATAGCCTGGCAATCGCGGCAGTCAGCAAGTGCTCGCCGACCATTCGCCAGAATGCTCTGAAGTCATTTGGACGTCCCGGTCGTTCAGGCTGTGCAGGCTGTGCTGGCTGCGCTGGCTGTCCATGCTCTTCGAGGGTGACGCGGACACCGAGAGGGAGCCAACCAGGGGCATCCGGGGACTGGCGCGTCGCGAATTCATGGTGAGCGGCGGTCACTGTCACTGTCCGAGTGTCCAGTCGCAAACCCAGTCCCAAAGCCTTGAGGACCGATTCCTTGGCGCTCCAGATCCTGGCGACCACCAGATCCACCTCCGACGGGACGGCAGCGGCGACCTCGGCTGCCTCGGCTGCAGTGAAGAAGCCACGGACCAGCGCTCGGTCGCGCGGCTCGATCGTTTCGAGATCTACTCCGAGCGAGAGCTCCGGGTTCGAGGTGAAAGCCGCCAGTCCGAAATCTCCTCGATGAGAAATGGAGAGCGATCCGGCCAGAGACTTCCCGTCCGCCAGTACTGCGTAGGGTCGGCGCTCGAGCTCCGAAGCGACGGGGCTCGCCGGAACGCTGGCCAGCATCGCGTATGGTCGACCGGAAGGCTCGTTGGCAACAACGATCGAGTCGAGAGGCGGTGCCTCGCCGTGCTCTTCGGCAAGGATCGCCGCCAGCAGCCGTTTGGCTGCCAAACGACCAGCCAGCCATTTTCGGCGCCGGAGTGGATACCTGAGCGCAGCAAGAAAGGCTGTTTCGGCCGGCGAGAGCAGGCCAGCCGGTGGCTCGGATTCGACGAGAATCTCGGCTGCGGCGTCGACGAGTAGCCATCTGAACAACATGCTCACACAGAGTCGTGGCAGGGCTCTCCGGCCAATCGTCTAGCTGGTGGCAAAGAACCGGAACTGGGCGATCGCGGTCTCTGGCAGCCGATCGGGCAGGCGGGAAGTGCGGTAGCCCTTCAGCTCGACGTATACTCGTCCGTCTGGGCCGCGTACCCGCGCGTCAAAGGAGACGCTCTCGCCTTGCCCGGCTCCAGCCCCGTCCCCACCGTTGACAGCGGGAAACACCTCGGCGACGAGCAGCGCAGCCTCGGAGGGCGGCGTCCACACCGATACTTCGTCGACCGCAGCAGGGAGCGCGAGCTGCCCGGTGGCGCCGATTTCCCAGACTCCGGCGGTCTGGAAGCACAACTCCACCAGACGCGGGGAGAAGAGCAACGCCGCCGACGATTCGCTGGTTTCGGCGGGGAGATCCGGCCACATTGCTCCAGCCAGAGCTCCACTCGCCATCCGTTCGACCTTGGACAGCACCTGGTAGGCCGGCCCATGGAAGAAAACGCGATAGATCGCATCGCGGCCCACCGTCTTGGCATCGCCGTTGGCCGGCACTACTTCGACAAGTCTTGGAGCCACTGATCCGTCGGCCTTTTCGAGAATCACCACCGCGGAGAAGTGCAGCTTCTCGACCGCCGTCGCTCCCGGCAGGACCTGGCTCGACGACAATTTCACCCGGACCGCCACCGTGCCCTCTTCCGTACGCATAGGCAACGCCCGGATCGTGGCCGCGCGCGCCTCGCGCCGGTAATACTTGAGCGGGGCATTGAAACGAACGTCTCTTATCGCCGCCACTCGCGAGCCCGGCCACAGGAGCGTGGCAGCCTGGGCGAATGCCTCGAGACCCATCACTCCTGGCAGCACTGGAATTCCGTCGATCTCGTGGTCTTTCAGGAAGGGCTCGTGCTGCGGATCGACGGAGAAGGTAACCTTCAACCCGTCGACTTGATTGTAGGCAATATCGGTAAACGGCAGCTTGGCTTCCTTGCGACCGGCATGGGCACCGAGCGCGCGCTGGACGTCGATCCCACCGCTCGCATCGATCTCGTCGAGGAGGATGCCTAGCCGGCGCCCGACCACGACCTCACCAGAGAAGCCGGCGGCCAGCGCACAGCGTACCAAGGGCGCTGCCTCGCCGGGATCGAGCATCGAAATGCCGGCACGCTCCATGATGATGGGGATGCTTCCCCTGGTTGCCATACCCACGCCACCCCACGCCGACCAGTCGAAAACGACTGCCTGCGATGACGGGTGCGCTGCCGCCCATGCCGAGGCCATCTTGCACATCAGGTCGTTGGCAGCGCTATAATCAGTCTGGCCGAGGTTGCCGAAACGACCGGCGACCGACGAGAAACAGACCAGCGCGCCCACGTCCATCTCCCGAGTGGCGTTCAGCAGATTGAAGAGTCCTTCAGCCTTGACTGCAAACACCCGGTCGAATTCCTCGGCTGGTTTCTTGCTCAGCGGTCGGCTGCGCTCTAGCCCGGCGGTATGAAGGACGACGTCGATCCTCTCCGACATGGAACGGATGCGTTCTACAGTCCTGGCAACTGCCAGCTCGTCGGTCACATCGACAGAATGATAGACCGCCTTTCCGCCTGCCTCTTCGACGCTCCTCATCGTCGCGATCAGCGCTGCCACCCTTTCGATCTCGAATAGAGCCTTTTCGACCTGCACTGGGGTGGCGCGACCCGTCTGGGCCTTCAGCCTCTCGAATACGTCACGCTTGAGCACCTCGCGATCGGTATGGAAACGCTCGGCATCGGCTCGGATGGTCTGATCTGGCTCCGGCGTAATGTCGGCCAGGTGGAAGGTGCCCTGAAAAGCGCCAGCCAGATCGCGCACGATCGTGCTCGTTATCGCGCCCGCACCTCCAGTCACCAGCACTACCGGCCGGCGATCGAACAGCGACACTCCTCTGCCGACCCGCGCTCCGCCGCCGAGGAGCTCGCTCTCCGGCCTTGCTGCGTGGCCAGCCTGCGATGCCAGAAGGAGCGCGGCTCTCTCGTCGGCAACAGCGCTGATCGAGAACCGCAGCCCATCCCGGCGGCCAATCTCAACTGCTCCCGGATCCCACTGGATCTCTCGGAGCAACGCCTCCGCCACCATCTCCGCCGACTCTTCCTCGGAAAAATCGACGGTCTTGATGAGAGCCCCGTCCCGTTCGCGAGCCAGTGCTTTCACGAAGCCGGTCACGGCGCCGCCGCTCGGCGAGCGAGCACCCCTCGACTCGTAGCCGTGGGCTCCGCCGAGCCTGGTCGCGGCCACCAAGAACGAGCCTGTCTCTCCCAGCGGCTCGTACAGCGCACGGGCAAGGCCACACAAGAGCTTCGTGCGCTGCCCGTGGAGCTGGCGGAACGCGTTCAGATTGGCTACCGTCGGCTCGGGATCGAGAGATGCAAGGAAGAGCGCGCCCGCGACTGTGCCTCCGCCTCCGCCACTATCTGCCCAGGCGCGCACTCTTGCCTCGAGCTCGGCTGGCTCCGGGCGATCCTCGACCATCCATACGTCGATGCCTCGTTCTTTGAGCTTGTCGCAGACCATCCGCCCAACCCCACCCTGGTCGGCCACGATCACGACTCGCCGACCCGAGGAAAGATCAACCGCAGATGGCTTGCAGAGCTCGATGGGGGGACGCAGCACGGGTATGGGGAAACGCAGGAGCTCCGCGGTCGCCGCAATCGCCTCGGGAGTTGCCACCGGCCTGCCGATGACCCGTACGGCTTGGCCACCGTCCGACGTTGCGACGGTGGTGGCAGCGCTCGCAGAAGCAGTAGTAGTTGCGGCAGTGGCGGCAGTGGCGGCAGTGGCGGTGCTGTCCAGGGCAGCGGGCAGATGCTGCCTGACGAAACCGACGACGTGCCGCAGAGTGGGATAGTCGCGCAGCTTCAAGCTATCCTGGCGAGGAATCCCGAACGCCTCGCGCACCAGGGCAAACACTTCCGCTTGCTTCACGGTGTCGATGCCAAGGTCAGCCTCGAGATCGAGCTCGAGCTCGAGCATGTCGCGCGGATAGCCGGTCTTTTCGCTGACGATCGCCAACACCTTGTCGACAATCTCGTCAGAAGCCGAGCCCGTGCCTCCAAGCGGCACGCCGCTCGCCGACGCCGATGCCGATGCCGACGCCGACGCTGTTCCACCCAACGGCATCGCCGCCAAAGCAGGCTTGCCTGCTTCCGGTGCTGCCACTCGGTGCTGCGGTGGCTGCGCCGCGCCCTCGACGGGCCGAAGATCGGGCCGTTTCTCGTACACAAAGGCGATCACGTGCTTGAGCGTCGGGTAGTCGCGGAGCCGCAATCCCTCCTGGCGAGGGATGGCAAACGCTTCGCGAACCATCGCGAACACTTCGGCCTGCTTCACGGTGTCGACACCCAGATCCGCTTCGAGATCGAGGTCGAGCTCGAGCATGTCGCGCGGATAGCCAGTCTTCTCGCTTACCAGGACGAGCACTCGTTCGGCAACCGCATCACCAGCCGCTACCCTGGCACTGGCCGACCCTGCCTCGGCGCCCGTCGCAATGCCGGAGCCAGCGGACTCATCCGTCGGCACGACCGCGGGTTGTCCAGCGCTGCCGCTGCCGGTTTGCGCCAGATCCGGGCGCCTCTCACGCACGAACCCGATGACGTGGCCGAGAGTCGGGTAGTCGCGGAGCTTGATTCCCTCTTGCCTCGGAATCGCGAAGGCTTCGCGAACCATGGCGAATACCTCGGCCTGCTTCACCGTATCGATGCCGAGATCGGCCTCGAGATCGAGATCGAGCGCGAGCATCTCCCGCGGATAGCCGGTCTTTTCGCTCACCAGAGCCAACACTTTCTCCTCGACTGCTGCCGATCCTCGCGAAGGAGGCACCTTTGCGTCGACCTGCCCTGCTGCAACGGGAATGGCCGTCGCTGTTGGTGCTGCCGGCGTAGGTTCTCGGCTTGGCGGTACCGGTGCCAGTCGACCGGCGCCAGGAGCCGACACTCCGGACCCGGCAACGAACGGCAGAGCTCGGGCTGCCGCCGGTTGGGCAGCGGGCATGTCGTCGGCAACCCTGGGCAGGACTTGGGCCGTTGGCGGTGCTCCGACTACCCAGCTAGTCGTCGCGGGCTCTCGCTGGGGCAGACCTTGGTCGCCGATACGGAGCGTGCGGCTAACGACTTCGAGGCTCGGGTTGGCGTAACCGGAGACGGCAGCGAGCCATTGTCGATACGTCTCGACGCTGGCCTCGCGCGCCTCGACGCCCGGAACCCGCCGCATCAAGGTCATGCTGATCTGGGAACCGAATCCGGCGGCGAGCCTTAGCGCGAAGCGCACCGGATAACGGCCGCCTCGCGACAGATTCAGGGTGCCCAGCTCCGGGTCGGGCTCGCGGTAGTTCGGCACCGGCGGAACAATCCCCGTCTCGAGAATCTTGACGGTGACAGCATCCTCGATTCCTACTCCCATCGGGTGGCCAGTGAATCCCTTGGTGTTGGCAATCACGATCGAGTCGGCGTTGCTGCCGAACGTGCGCCGGAGCGCGTTCACCTCGGCCGAAGCGCTCCCACCGCGTGCCGGGGTGTAGGTCTCGTGCGAAACGAACACCATCTCCCTCGCCATTGCCGCGCGCGAGATTCCGTGGGTCTTTTCCGCCGCCGAGACGAGTCGCTCCATGATGCTGGCGATGTGCTCGACGTCGAGGCGCGTCCCGTGGAAGGCGCTGTTCGCGACCTCGGCGCCAAGAAGCTCGACGATCCCTCTGAGCCCCCGCTCCCGGGCCGCGTCCTCGGATTCGACCACCAAGCCACAAGCTCCCATGCCAAGCAACATGCCGTGCCGCCGCCGGTCGAATGGCAACGCGGCGCGCTCCACCACTTCCTCGGTAGTGGCCGCTCCAGTGGCGAGGAAGCCTGCCCCAATCCATTGGAGCATCTGATCGCTGGTAACGTCGTCGGCTCCAACAACGATCACCCTCCGGCAACGCCCCTGGCGGATCCAATCTCCGGCCAGAGCAACCGCCAGAGTCGTCGAGGCACAGGCCGCATTGATCTGACAATTCGGACCGCGCGCTCCCAGGAGCTCGGCGAACTGCGAATGGCCCATCGCCAGGATCTCGAAGAGGAAGCGGCGGTCGAAAACGTACCGCCCTCGCTCGATCTCGCCTTCGAGCTCGGCGATGCGCTGCTTGATTGCCGGAGCCTGGTCTGCGTAGCTCCCGAGCTCGGCCACCAGCGCCTGGCGAGCGCGATGCTCGTTGAATCGATCGATCTCCTTGACCAGCCAATTGTAGCCGGGGAATGCCGAAGCAAAGATCACGCCTGTTTCGTCGGCCATCGATCGCGGCAATTGCCAGCGGTCCGGCAGGAGGCTACCAGTGGTCGTCCGACGATAGTGACGACACAAAGGAATGCGAGCGTCGCGCAGAGCTTCCAGGCCCGCGGCGACTGCCAGCGCCGTAGTAATGTCGAACGCTTCGGCGCGTTCCTTGGCGATTC